>NZ_JBEPEL010000032.1:0-71120 GCF_040300825.1 Streptomyces sp. NPDC000229 | reverse complement strand
CGCCGTCATGGGTCTGAAGCAGACCACGACCGGTGAGACGCTGTGCGACGAGAAGAACCCGGTGATCCTGGAGTCCATGGACTTCCCGGCGCCCGCGGGCCGGCAGGGTGTCGGCGCGGGCGTCGGCGGTGCCCGTGGCCAGGTCGGTGCGGGATCCGGGCCCCGGGCCGCGCTGCCCGGCCGGGACGACGCGGCCGCGCGGCAGGGCGGCGGGCTCCAGGGCGGACCGCAGGGCGGTCAGTCCGGCCGCCACGGCCAGGCGGGGCCCTCGGGCCGTCCGCAGCAGCCGCAGCAGCAGCAGCCGCAGGACCCGCAGCGTCAGGGCGCCGGCGCCTTCGGCGGCCCGGGCGCCGGCCGGGGCACGCGGGACAACGCCATCCCGACGCGCTCGGACGTGTGGCAGAACGGCCCCGCCGAGCAGGGAGGCCGGCCGGGCAAGCAGCCGCTGCCGCCCTCCGGTGGTCCGCGCGCCGAACTCCCCGGCGGTGCCCCGCAGCAGCCGCAGCAGCAGGCGGTACCGCCCCAGCAGCCGCAGCAATCCCAGCAGCCCTCGCAGCCGCAGCGCCCCCAGCGCCCCCAGGCCACCAGCTGGGGCGCGGACGTGCCGCGCGGCCACGAGGAGCCGGAGGCCACCGGGCAGTACACCCGCCCGTCGGCCGACCGGCAGGGCCTCCAGGACCCCGCGTCCACAGCCCAGTTCGCCCGCCCGGACTACAACGCCGGGCGCCCGCAGAACGAGGCGCTGCCTCCCGCGACCAACGCCGGGGACGGCCGTACGCCGCTGTATGACACTCTGGAGACCAACTGGTTCCACCAGAACGGTCAGTCCCAGCAGCCGCAGCAGCAGGCGCAGCCCCAGCGGGGCGGCGCCGGCGAGTACCCCGTCCACGACCAGACCGTGCCGACCCCGGCCGTACCGCAGCAGCCCGCGCAGCCCTCACGGCCCGCGCAGCAGCGACCCGCATCGTCGCCGCCGCCCCGCCGTGACGGCCAGAGCACGGGTCAGAGCGCCGGTCAGGGCACCGACCCGGCCTCCACGACCGGGTCGTGGCGCACCTCCCCCAACGACGAGCTGGTGCGCCAGGCCGAGCGGGTCCGCAAGCCCGCCGCGGGCGGCGTCACCACCTCCGGCCTCCCCCGCCGGGTCCCGCGTGCCAATCTGGTGCCGGGAACCGCGCAGGAGTCCACCCACCAGTCCGGTCCGCAGGTCTCGCGTGCGCCTGATGACGTACGCGGCCGCCTGACCAACCTCCGCCGCGGCATCCAGCAGGGGCGTCAGGCAGGCAGCTCCACCACGGGCAGTTTCCAACTCGGCCCCACACACCAGCAGGAGCGTTAGTTGAGACCGATGAGCCAAGCGGCCCAGAACCTGAATTGGCTGATCACCAACTTCGTGGACAACACCCCAGGGGTGTCCCACACAGTGGTGGTCTCAGCCGACGGACTCCTGCTGGCCATGTCCGAAGGGTTCCCCCGCGACCGCGCCGACCAGCTCGCGGCCGTGGCGTCCGGACTGACCTCGCTGACCGCGGGGGCGTCCCGGATCTTCGAGGGCGGCACCGTCGCCCAGACCGTGGTGGAGATGGAGCGCGGCTTCCTCTTCCTCATGTCCATCTCGGACGGCTCCTCCCTGGCCGTGCTCGCGCACCCGGATGCCGACATCGGCCTCGTGGGATACGAGATGGCTCTGCTCGTCGACCGCGCGGGCAGCGTCCTCACCCCTGACCTGCGCGCGGAACTGCAGGGCAGCCTGCTCCACTGAGGCGGTACGCCCCAATCCGTACCGTCCCCCCTCATGCCCTTGTTCACCGTCGGCCGCCCCCTCCGGCCCCCCACCGGCCCAGTCAGACGACAGGCAGACCACCTGCTGTCACTGGAGGATCAATGACACCGCCCCCCGCCTCTCACGATCCGTACGGCGTCCCCACGGACGCCGGCTACGGCGTTGAAGGCGACCAGCCGCTGGTCCGGCCCTATGCCATGACCGGCGGCCGGACCAGGCCGCGCTACCAGCTCGCCATAGAAGCGCTGGTCAGCACCACGGCCGACCCGGCCCACCTGGGAAGCCTGCTTCCCGAGCACCAGCGGATCTGCCACCTGTGCCGTGAGGTGAAGTCGGTGGCGGAGGTGTCGGCACTGCTGTCGATGCCGCTGGGCGTCGCCCGGATCCTCGTCGCCGACCTGGCGGAGGCGGGCATGGTGGCGATCCACCAGCCGGGCAATGGAGAAGCCGGCGGCACGCCGGATGTGACACTGCTCGAAAGGGTGCTCAGTGGACTTCGCAAGCTCTAGCGGCGGTTCGGGAGGCGGTCGCTCCACCACCAGCGCGAAGATCGTGGTGGCGGGTGGATTCGGCGTGGGCAAGACCACGTTCGTCGGCGCCGTCTCGGAGATCGACCCGCTGCGTACCGAGGCCGTCATGACGTCCGCGTCCGCGGGCATCGACGACCTCACCCACACCGGCGACAAGAAGACCACCACGGTCGCCATGGACTTCGGCCGCATCACCCTGGACCAGGACCTGATCCTGTACCTGTTCGGTACACCGGGCCAGGACCGCTTCTGGTTCATGTGGGACGACCTGGTCCGCGGCGCCATCGGCGCGGTCGTCCTGGTCGACACGAGAAGGCTGGCCGACTGCTTCCCGGCCGTGGACTACTTCGAGAACAGCGGCCTGCCGTTCGTCGTCGCCCTCAACGGTTTCGAGGGCCACCAGCCGTACACGCCGGACGAGGTCCGCGAGGCGCTCCAGATCGGCCCGGACACCCCGATCATCACCACCGACGCCCGCCACCGCGCCGACGCCAAGAGCGCGCTGATCACGCTCGTGGAACACGCCCTCATGGCCCGCCTCAAGTAGACGTCGCCATACGGCAGTTGTCGTAGCGGGAAACAGGGGCCGAGTGTGTCCTTTGACACGGTCGGCCCCGGTGTTCATAACGTTTCGACAGAGAATTGCGGGGCCTCGGACACGAGACGCATCCGTATGGTGCCACTGTGCTCACATGAGCCCCGCCTTTTGGCGGGGCTCGTTCTTTATGCCCGTTTTATCTGAGGTCTGAACCACTGGTAACGACCCGATCGAGGGGTTTGGAACGCGGCCGCTTTACGTGCTGCAATGCGACGAACTCCCGAGTAGTACGGCCCTGAACAGAAAAACGGCACAACGTAGGTGCCGGCGCCGAGAGGTTGTTGGTCGAGTGAGGCGAAGCACGAAAAGCGCCGCAGAGCAGCAGGCGCGGGGCAACTTCACCCCGCCCGCACGCACAGCGGTGCCGCCTGCCGATACGCCCGGAACACCATCCGCCTCCGGCGGCAGTGGCGGTTCGGGCAGCTCCAGCAAGCTGTCCCCGCGCAACTGGCGCGTGGCGACCCGCCTGAACGCCATCCTCCTCATACCCGTGCTCGTCGGGCTCGTCATGGGCGGCTTCCAGGTGAAGACGGCCATCGACACCTGGCAGGAGGCGCAGGACGCCGAGAAGACGGCGCTCATCGTGCGCGCCGCCTCGGAGTACGGCCAGGCGCTGCTCAACGAGCGTGACCTCACGGCCGTACCGCTGCTCCTCAACAAGCGCGACGACGAGAGGGTCACCCAGGCGTACGAGGCGACCGAGGCCGCCAAGAAGAAGTTCGACGAGGCCGTCAAGGACATGCCCTCGGGGCAGGGCCTGGAGCGTCGGCTGGAACAGTTCCGGGCCGAGGAGCCCAAGCTCGAAGCGCTGCGGGCGAGCGCCTACGCCAAGGCCCAGGACCCGGTGAAGACCGAAGAGAACTACACCGGCGTCCAGCACTACCTGATGGAGTTCTCCAACGAGCTCGGCCTCGGCACCGGCAATGTGACCTCCTACGGCCGTATGGTCTACGCCATTCAGCTCGCCCAGGCCGCGCAGTCGCTTCAGCGTTCGATCGGTACGCACCTCCTGGTCAGGCCGAGCAAGGACGACAAGACGTTCGCCGAGCAGAGCCGCGCGTTCAACTCGTACAACTACCTGGAGCAGATCGCCCTCGGCGAGTACAACTCGGGTGGTACCGAGGAGGACGTGGCGAAGCTCAAGGCGGTCATGGAGCGCCGGGCCGTCGAGGGCGACAAGCAGCTCCAGGCCGAGGGCATCACCCTGCCGAAGGATGAGTTCGGTTCGGTCCTCGCGCCGATGGCACGGGAAATCGGCACCGCCGAGGACGCGGACGCGATCAAGGAGCTCCGGGCCCAGGGCATCACCAAGGACACCTGGCTGGGCGCCTCCACCTCCAAGTACGACGGCTACGGCGAGGTCAGCACCGACCTCGTGAACAAGGCCGTGGACGAGGCCGCCGAGATCTCCTCCGACGCCAAGACCGACGCCATCGTCATCGGCGCCATCGTCGTGGTCGCCCTGCTGACCGCTTTCATCCTGGCCGCGATGATGGCCCGGCAGATGAGCACCGCGATGAGCCGGCTGCGCACCGCCGCCTTCGGCATCGCCGAGCAGCGCCTGCCGATGCTGGTCGACCAGCTCTCCCGCACCGACCCGGGCCGTGTCGACACCCGCGTACAGCCCATCCCGATCGACTCCCAGGACGAGATCGGCGAGGTCGCCCGCGCCTTCGACCAGGTGCACCGCGAGGCCGTCCGGCTCGCCGCCGAGCAGGCCCTGCTGCGGGGCAACGTCAACGCGATCTTCACCAACCTGTCGCAGCGCAACCAGTCGCTGATCGAGGGCCAGCTGACCCTGATCACCGAGCTGGAGAACAACGAGGCCGACCCGGACCAGCTGGAGAACCTCTTCCGCCTGGACCACCTGGCCACCCGTATGCGCCGCAACGGCGAGAACCTCCTCATCCTCGCGGGCGAGGAGCCCGGCCGCCGCTGGAACCAGCCGGTCCCGCTGGTGGACGTGCTGCGCGCCGCCTCCTCCGAGGTGGAGCAGTACGAGCGCATCGAGCTGACCGGCGTACCGGAGTCGGAGATCCACGGCCAGGCCGTGACCGACCTCGTGCACCTGCTGGCCGAGCTGCTGGAGAACGCCACCACGTTCTCCTCGCCGCAGACCAAGGTCCGCGTCACCGCGACCCGTCTCCCCGACGGCCGCGTGATGGTCGAGATCCACGACAAGGGCATCGGCCTGACCGCCGAGGACTTCGCCGACATCAACCACAAGCTGGCCAACCCGCCGACCGTGGACGCCGCGATCTCGCAGCGCATGGGCCTGTTCGTGGTCGGCCGCCTGGCCGACCGGCACGGCATCCGCGTCCAGCTGCGCCCCTCGGGCGAGCAGGCGGGTACGACGTCGCTGGTCATGCTCCCGGACGCGATCACCCATGGTGGCGGTGGCGACCCGGCCATGGAGGACGACTTCACCGTCTCCCAGATCATCCCGGAGCAGCAGGCGTTCGAGGCGGCTCCGCTGCGGACGGCCGCGGAGCTGGGCTTCGACGACTCCCGGTACGAGCAGCCGGCGGGCGAGGGCACCACGCTGGACCCCGTGAACCGCTCCCGGATGCGCGAGGAGCGCCGTGCGGCGCTGGGCGCGCAGCTCCAGGGCGGCTCCGAGGCCGAACGGCCCATGTTCCGCGACGAGGTGGCCCAGGAGCAGCAGGCCCCCGCGTACGAGCAGCAGGGCGGCCAGGAGAGTTACGGCTACGAGCAGCAGCAGTACGAGCAGCAGAACACGTACGCCCAGGACGGCTACGAGGGCTATGAGCAGCAGCAGCCCGCGTACGACCAGTACGGCGGCGAGTACGCGACGGGCGAGTACGCTGAACCGTCCTATGCGGAATCCGCGTTTCCGGCTCAGGAGACCCAGCAGCCGCAGTACGACAGCCAGTTCGACGCCCAGTCCCACCAGGGCGAGTGGGCCGATCAGGGCTCCTACGAGGGCGGTTACGAGTCCGGGTACGCGACGGAATCGGAATCTGCGCAGGGCGCTCCCACGAACGGCCGGGAACGCGTAGGCTTCTCCTCGGGCCCCACCCCGAGCACCGGTCACGAGCTGACCGATGCCGGCCTGCCGCGCCGCGGCGGCCAGCAGCAGGCTCCGGCCCCGCAGCAGCAGCAGGTTCCTCAAGCGGAGCAGACGCAGCCGGTCCAGCGGGTCTCGCAGAGCAGCAGCGAGGACAGCGGTTCCGAGGACTGGCGCTCGACCAACGACGAGCGCTGGCAGCGGGCCGAGAAGCTCCGCGAGCCGAAGGCCGGCGGGGTCACCCCGTCCGGACTCCCGCGGCGCGTTCCCAAGGCCAACCTGGTCGAGGGCACGGCGGAGCAGACCCCGCAGGGCGGCCCACAGGTCTCCCGCGCCCCGGAGGACGTGCGTGGCAGGTTGAGCAACCTGCGGCGCGGTGTCCAGCAGGGGCGCAACGCGGGAACGGACACGAACGGATCGGGCCTCGGCCCGGGTAGTACCTACAACCAGGAGCGTTAGTGTGAGCCCGATGAGCCAGGCGGCGCAGAATCTGAACTGGTTGATCACCAACTTCGTGGACAACACCCCCGGGGTGTCCCACACGGTGGTGGTCTCCGCCGACGGACTCCTGCTGGCGATGTCCGAGGGTTTCCCCCGTGACCGTGCCGACCAGCTCGCGGCGGTGGCGTCGGGTCTGACGTCGCTGACGGCTGGGGCGTCCCGGATCTTCGAGGGCGGCGCGGTCAACCAGACGGTGGTGGAGATGGAGCGCGGCTTCCTCTTCATCATGTCGATCTCGGACGGCTCCTCGCTGGCCGTCCTCGCCCACCCGGACGCCGACATCGGTCTGGTCGGCTACGAGATGGCTCTGCTGGTGGACCGCGCGGGCAGTGTCCTTACCCCGGACCTCCGCGCCGAACTCCAGGGAAGTCTTCTCAACTAGCAAACAGACCGTGCGTTTCTCGCCACCGCACCATAGGGTGCGGTGGCGCGGCTCCACAGGGACATGGAACCGGTGAACGGCAGTCGAGGAGGAAAAGTGGCAACACCCCCAGGCGGACACCACCCATATGACGGTGCGCACCAGTCACAGGGTGAGAACGCCCAGAACCGCTTCAACTTCCCCTCGGCACCGAGCGGTCAGGGCGGCATGCAGCAGCCCCAGCCCTACCAGCAGCCGCAGCCGGGTCCCAGTTACGTCCAGCCGCAGGCACCGCGCACCCAGCCGGTGCAGCAGCGGCGGCGTCCGGAGCCCGCGCCCACGTCGGGCCACCACAATCCGCTGGTCCGTCCGTACGCCATGACCGGCGGCCGGACGAGGCCCCGGTACCAGCTCGCCATCGAGGCGCTGGTGTCCACCACGGCCGATCCGTCCCGGCTGCAAGGGCAGTTGCCCGAGCACCAGCGGATCTGCCGGCTGTGCTTCGAGATCAAGTCGGTCGCCGAGATCTCGGCACTCCTCTCCATCCCCCTCGGCGTTGCCCGGATCCTCGTCGCCGACCTGGCGGAGGCCGGACTTGTCGCCATCCACCAGCCCGGCGGCGACGAGTCCGCCGGCGGCCAGCCAGACGTGACACTGCTCGAAAGGGTGCTCAGTGGACTTCGCAAGCTCTAGCGGCGGTGCAGCCCGCTCAACCACCAGCGCGAAGATCGTGGTGGCGGGCGGATTCGGCGTGGGCAAGACCACGTTCGTCGGCGCCGTCTCGGAGATCAACCCGCTGCGTACCGAGGCCGTCATGACGTCTGCGTCCGCGGGCATCGACGACCTCACCCACACCGGCGACAAGACGACCACCACGGTCGCCATGGACTTCGGCCGCATCACCCTGGACCAGGACCTGATCCTGTACCTGTTCGGTACGCCCGGCCAGGACCGCTTCTGGTTCATGTGGGACGACCTGGTCCGCGGCGCCATCGGCGCGGTCGTCCTCGTCGACACCCGCCGCCTGGCCGACTGCTTCCCGGCCGTGGACTACTTCGAGAACAGCGGCCTGCCGTTCGTGATCGCGCTGAACGGCTTCGACGGCCACCAGCCGTACACGCCGGACGAGGTCCGCGAGGCGCTCCAGATCGGCCCGGACACCCCGATCATCACCACCGACGCCCGCCACCGCGCCGACGCCAAGAGCGCCCTCATCACGCTCGTGGAACACGCCCTCATGGCCCGCCTCCGGTAGGCCCCCGGCATCGAGGCCCGCACACCTGACGGTGTGCGGGCCTTTGTCGTGCGGGCCCGCCGCCTGCCGGCCGCCGACCTCCGCGGGGACGGCCCTGCACGGTCCCGACCCCGGTCGTCGCCCGGCTGCGGGCGGTGTGCGTGCGGCCGGGACATGGCGAAGGGCCCCGCACCAGGGTGGTGCGGGGCCCTTCGGGGCGGGTGTCAGCCCTGCCAGCTGTGGGGGGCGCGGAAGCCGGGCTGGCGCTCCAGACGGCGCCAGCCGGCGGTGGAGCGGACGCGGCGGGCCGGGGTGGCCGCGGGGCGTGCGGAGGCACGGGCGAGGAGGACCGCGGTGATCGCGGCGAGCTCCTCGGGGTCGGCGAGGCCCTTTTCGACGCGGAGCAGGTTGGTGTCGGTCACGTGGGCTCCTGTTACTGGGGCGGATTGCCGTGTTTGCGGGACGGCAGGTCGGCGTGCTTCGTGCGGAGCATCGCCAGGGCGGCGATGAGCACGGAGCGGGTCTCGGACGGGTCGATGACGTCGTCGACCAGGCCGCGCTCCGCGGCGTAGTACGGGTGCATCAGCTCGGCCTTGTACTCCTTGACCATGCGGGCACGCATGGCCTCGGGGTCCTCGGCGTCGGCGATCTGGCGGCGGAAGATGACGTTGGCGGCACCCTCGGCACCCATCACGGCGATCTCGTTCGTCGGCCAGGCGTAGGTCAGGTCCGCGCCGATGGACTGGGAGTCCATGACGATGTACGCGCCGCCGTAGGCCTTGCGGAGGATCAGCGAGATACGCGGCACGGTGGCGTTGCAGTAGGCGTACAGCAGCTTCGCGCCGTGGCGGATGATGCCGCCGTGCTCCTGGTCGACGCCCGGGAGGAAGCCGGGCACGTCCAGCAGCGTGACGATCGGGATGTTGAAAGCATCGCACATCTGCACGAAGCGGGCGGCCTTCTCGCTCGCCTCGATGTCCAGCACACCCGCCAGCGTCTGCGGCTGGTTGGCCACGATGCCGACGACCTGGCCGTCCAGGCGGGCCAGGGCGCAGATGATGTTGCGGGCCCAGCGCTCGTGGATCTCCAGGTAGTCGCCGTCGTCGACGAGTTCCTCGATGACCTTGGCCATGTCGTAGGGCCGGTTGCCGTCCGCCGGGACCAGGTCCAGCAGGACGTCCGAGCGGCGGCCGGCCGGGTCGTCACTGGGGTGGGCGGGCGGGTTCTCACGGTTGTTGGAGGGGAGCAGCGACAGGAGGTAGCGGACCTCCGCGATGCAGGTCTCCTCGTCGTCGTACGCGAAGTGCGCCACACCGCTCGTCTCGGCGTGCACGTCCGCGCCACCGAGCCCGTTCTGGGTGATCTCCTCACCGGTGACCGCCTTGACGACGTCCGGACCGGTGATGAACATCTGCGAGGTCTCACGGACCATGAACACGAAGTCCGTCAGGGCCGGGCTGTAGGCCGCGCCACCCGCGCACGGACCGAGCATCACACTGATCTGCGGGATGACACCCGAGGCCCGCGTGTTGCGCTGGAAGATGCCGCCGTAGCCGGCGAGCGCGCTGACGCCCTCCTGGATACGGGCACCGGCGCCGTCGTTCAGCGAAACCAGCGGCGCACCGGCCGCGATGGCCATGTCCATGATCTTGTGGATCTTCGTGGCGTGGGCCTCGCCCAGCGCGCCGCCGAAGATCCGGAAGTCGTGCGCGTAGACGAAGACCGTCCGGCCCTCCACCGTGCCCCAGCCGGTGATGACACCGTCCGTGTACGGCCTCTTGCCCTCCAGGCCGAACCCGGTCGCCCGGTGCCGACGCAGCTGCTCGACCTCCTGGAACGAGCCCGCATCCAGCAGCAACTCGATGCGCTCACGGGCGGTCAGCTTGCCCTTGGCATGCTGCGCCTCCGTCGCCCGGTCACTCGGGCCACGCAGGGCTTCCTCGCGCAGGGCGTGCAGCTCGGCCACACGCCCACGGGCATCGGTCGGCTCGCCCTGGATTTCGTCCACAACGGTCATGCATCGACCCTACGAAGTCGACCAAGAAAAACCGCCGTCGACTCTGTACAGTCTCCCGACCCATCTCCTGTGAACCCTGGACAGAACCGCCCGGCGGGGCAGGCGAAGTGCCAGCACGGGACCCCCAGAAGTTATGGAGTTCCCACAATGGGGTCAGATGCTTACCGTACAGCGGTGTCCCGCGCCCGCCGTGCCGGGCGCGACGCGCAGCCGGAGCGTACGGCCGGTCGCGAGGACCTCGACGGACGGATCGTGGGCGACGACATGGCGCGCCGGGAGGTGCCAGGTGACCTCCAGGGGCCGCCCGGTTCGCGGCGGCTCGCTGACACAGACCGTCACCGTCCGCCCCTGTCTGCGGACGAGGACGCAGCCCGGGGCGGTCGTCGTGAGCGGCCCCACCGTGCCGGGCTGCCAGAAGTTGGCGGCGGTCAGG
Source organism: Streptomyces sp. NPDC000229 (assembly GCF_040300825.1). Lineage (NCBI taxonomy): Bacteria > Bacillati > Actinomycetota > Actinomycetes > Kitasatosporales > Streptomycetaceae > Streptomyces > Streptomyces sp. NPDC000229. The sequence continues at coordinate 60,635 of NZ_JBEPEL010000032.1, read as the reverse complement.
CCGAGCGACGGCACGGCGACCGCCTGGCGGGCGGCGGTGTTGTCGAGGATCTCCAGCCAGTGGGGGTCGTACGCGCGGGCCGCGACCGTCCGGCGTGAGGCGCCCGGCATCAGCAGGTAGGCGTACGAGGCGTCCACCGGGTCGGTGCCGTGGTCGAGCCAGAGCGTCTGGTACCGGCGGGTGCGGCGCTCGGCGCTGGACGTGGTGTTGATGTCCCGCCAGGCGCCGGTCCGGTCCTCGCGCAGGGCCTTGACGGGTGCGCCACCGGGGAACACCCAGCCGCCGTGCCCCTCCAGGTGTGCCCAGCGCGAGCCGGGCCCGGTCGTGAACCGCGCCTCGCCCGCCTCCCCAAGGTTCCGGTTGTCGACGATCGTCTCGACGGGGACCCCGTCCGTGCAGCCGATTCCCGCGCCGAGGCAGATGATCGTGTCGGCGGCGCAGAACCAGGACTTGCGGGCCTCCAGGGTGGAGCCGAGGCCCTTCAGGTGCTGCCCGACGGCGGCGAACTCGCCGTCCGTCACTCCCCCGACCCATGCCGCGGCCGGCTTCGGTACGCCCCATTCGCCGCCCGCCCGGTCGGGCAGCCGCTTGGTCGACACCGTCGTGCCGGGCAGCCGGTAGAAGTCGACGGTCGGCCAGAACCAGTCCGTGTAGTGGCCGTCGCCCCCCGGGCCCCACCAGTAGAGCATTCCGGCGCCCGTGTGCCAGCCGCGCGGGTTCTCGCCGTTGCCGCACTCGTAGTATGAGATCCGCTCGGACGCCATGGCGATGTTGGCCGCCCATCCCGGCCGGCGGTGCACGGCCCGGTCCATGGCGGCGAACAGTTTGTGGCCGACCGGTTCGGGCGCGGCGGGGACGGGCGAGGCGGCGACCGTGTGGAGCCGGGCGAGGTCGGCGACGCCGAACTGGGGGGCGGTGAGGATCGGCGTGACCGTGTCCCGTTCGATCCAGCCCTTCACGCGCGCGTGCCACCGGTCGCGCTCGGCTGCCGAGGCCCCTCCGGCGAGCAGCGCCATGGCGGCGATGATGCCGTGGCCGTGGAAGTGGTCGCTGCGCATGATCCCCCGCGGGTCGTTGCGCAGGATGCCCCGGCTGATGGCGCGGCCGTTGACGCTGTCCATCATCAGGCCGTTGTGGAGGAGCGGGGCGTAGGCGTGCTCGACGCTGTCGAGGACGATCTGGCGGTTGGGGTCGGTGACGGCCCACGGCGACCCGGCGAGCAGGGCGAACAGCCGCCCCAGCCCGTCGAGCATGACCTGTCCGTACGTGCCGGAGTACGCGACCCAGGTGTGCTGGACGAACGACCCGTCGGCGTAGAGCCCGTCGCCCTTGGTGACGTACGGGAACACCGGCGACAGCGCGTCCCGGGCGAGCGCGAGCTTGGCCGCCGACCTGCCGACGACTCCGCGCAGCGCGACGGAACGGCACAGGTCGACACGGTTGGCTCCGGTGGACGTGCCGCTGTAGTCGCCGAGCATCGTGTCGGGGACGAAGTGGTCGACGGCGGCGCAGGCGGCCTCGACACGGGCGGGGCCGACGGCGTCGTACAGGGTGGCGACGATGTCCATGAGGAGGCGGGGGCTGCCGATCTGCCACTCCCACCAGTTGCCGTAGCGGGTGGTGGAGGGGTTGTAGACCCGCGCCGAGACGTGGTCGAGGCCACGCAGGATGTCGGCGAGGAGGCCGGGGTCGCCGGTGTGGCCGGTGCCCTGCTGGGCGTACGCCTGGGTCATGGTCCACAGCCGGTGGTAGCTCTGGGTGATCCCGGAGGGCGGGGTGAAGGGGTGGCCGGGCCAGAGGGAGGTGTCGGTGGGGGTCATGGAGGCGCGGTAGCGGGCGGCGAGGTCGCCGGTCTCGGCGAGGCGGGAGGCGTACGGCTCGGCGGCCGGGTCGTAGCCGGTGCCGAGCTGGAGCTCGAGCCAGCGCAGTCGTAGCGCCTCGAAGTCATCGGCGGCGGAAGCGTGTGCGGGCAGGGCGAGTCCCAGGGCTGCGGTGGAGGTGGCGGCGAGGAAGAGGCGGCGGGACCAGGCGGGCGTTGCCGATGGAACTGTCATGGAGATCTCCCGGGGCAGGATTGCAGGGGGCATGACACACAAGGGCTCTACCCCAGCTGGACCACCGCCTTGTGGACCGCCCCCAGCGTGCCCGGCGTGACGCGCACTTTCAGCGCCGACCCCGTCGCGATCACCTGTACGGAGGGGTCCTTGGACGTCACGGAGGCAACCGGGCGGTTCCACGTCAGGTCGATGGCGGCGCCGTCCCGCAGCGGACCGGAGACGCACACCGAGGCCGTACCGCCGCTCTCACGGATCATCACGCTCGCGGGCGCGGACGCGGTCACCGCGCCGGCCGAGCCGCCGAACCAGAAGTTGACGCCCGTGAAGCCCAGGGACGGCACGCGCACGCCCTGCTGGTCGGCCGTGTTGGCGAGGACGGTGAGCCAGCCGGTGTCGGCGGCGCGTGCGGACGTCCGCGCGGCGCTCGCGCCCGGCATCAGGACGTACGCGTACGTGGCCCACGTCGGGTCGGTGCCGTGGTCGAACCACAGGGTCAGGTACCGGCGCGTGACCGGGTCGGTCACGGCGCCCCTGTTGATGTCCGACCAGGCACCGGTGCGGGCCTGCCGCGACGCCTTGACGGTGGCCCCGCCGGGGAAGACGTACCCGGCGTGCCCCGCCAGGTGCGCCCAGCTCGCGCCGGTCAGGGTGGCGCTCCAGCCGGGCGCGGCCGGCTGGACCGTACCGTCGACCGTGAAGGCATGGGTGCCGGAGACGCCCAGGTTCCGGTTCTCGACGACCGACTCGACGCCCGTGCCGTCCCGGCCGTGGATGCCGGCACCGAGGCACACCACGGCGTCGTCCAGGAAGAACCAGGACTTCTTGGCCAGCAGTGTGGAGGACAGCCCCTTCAGGTACTGGCCGACCGCCGCGTACGTCCCGTCCGTCGCCCCACCCACCCAGCGCACGTCCGGCCGGGCCACGCCCCACACCCCGCCCTCACCGTCCGCGAGCGCCTTGCGCGAGGCGGTGGTGCCGGGCAGCCGGTAGGGGTCGACGGTCGGCCAGAAGCCGTCGCTGTACTGGCCGTTGGCGAAGTCGGCGCCCCACCAGTAGAGCATTCCGGAGCCGCTGTGCCAGGCACGGAGGTTCTCGCCGTTTCCGTTCTCGTAGTACGTGATCCGGTTCGACGCCATGGACAGGGCGGCCGCCCAGCCCGGACGGCGGTGGACGGCCCGGTCCGTGCCGGGGAAGAGGCGGTGGCCGACCGGTTCGGCACTCGGCGCGGCCGGACCGTCGGCGACGGCCTTGAGACGGGACAGGGCGGCGACCCCCAGAGCCGGGCTGCTGAGAACCGGGCTGTAGTAGTCGCGGGCGATCCAGCCCTTGACCATCCCGTCCCAGCGGGCCTTCTCGGCGGCGGACGCGCTCCGCGCGAGCAGCGCGATGCAGGCGATGATCCCGTGCCCGCGCAGGTGGTCGTCCTGGCGGATCCCGTCCGTGTCCGCCTTCTGCACTCCCCGGCTCACGGCACGCCCGGAAATGCCGTCCATGGCGAGGCCGTTGAAGACGAAGGGGGCGTACGCCTTCTCGACCGAGTCGAGGACGATCTGGCGGCCGGGGTCGGTGACGGCCCAGGACGAACCGGCCAGCAGGGCGAAGAGCAGCGACAGTCCGCCGAGCATCACGGCTCCGTAGGACCCCGCGTACGGCACGTAGAGGTGCTGGATGAAGCTGCCGTCGGCGTAGAGCCCGTCGCCGGAGGTGACGTACGGGAAGACGGGCGAGAGCGCGTCCCGCGCGAGTTCCAGCTTGGCCGGGCTCTTGCCGATGACGCCGCGCAGCGCGAGGACACGGCAGAGGTCGACGCGGTTGGCGCCGGTGGAGATGCCGGTGTAGTTCGCGACCGCACTGTCCGGGACGAAGTGGTCGACGGCGGCGCAGTGTTCGGCGATGCGGGCGGCGCCGAGGTGGTCGTACAGCAGGACGTCGACGTCGAGGAGGGCCTGCGGGATGCCGATCTGCCAGTTGTACCAGTTGCCGTAGCGGGCCCGGGAGGCGTTGTACGCCTGGTCGTGGAGGTGGTCGAGGCCGGTGAGGATCTCGGCGCGCAGCGCGGTGTTGCCGGTGAGGCCGGTGCCGGGCTGGGCGTACGCCTCGGCCATCGTGCGGAGCCGGTGGTAGCTGGTGCCGAGATGGCCGGAGTACGTGTACGACTCGGCGTCCGTGTCCGGTTCGGGGTCGGCGTAGGGGAGGTCGGGCCACAGGGAGCCGGGCGCCGGGGCCATGGTGGCGCGCAGGTCGGCGGCCGTGGCGCCGAGGGCGGCGAGCTTGGTGGCGTACGGCTCGGCGGTGGGGGTGAAGCCGGTGCCGATGACGAGGTCGCGCCAGGTGAGGCGGAGGGTGTCGTAGGAGTCGGCGGCGTGCGCGGGGAAGGCCGACAGGGTGAGGGGGGAGGCCGCTGCGGCGAGCAGGAAGGCGCGGCGGGAGGGGACGGGAGGCATGGCGGAGTGACCTCCGGAGGGGGAAGAGGGCTCGCAAGGGCTCACGAGTGGCTCACGAGGGCTCATCGAGGGCTCACGGTGAGCGGTTTCTCTCACACGAACGCACAAACAGTCAATGAATCGCACATGACGTCCATGAATTGATCGTTCGATCGCGGGAGCCCTCTCCCCCCGGGTGCCTCAGCCGCCGCAGTGGAAGCGGGCGTTGCCCCAGTCGGCGTGGTCGTTGCCGTTGCCGTCACCGCCGTCGCCGACGACCAGGTCGACGTACGACGCGCCCGTCACGTCCGCGTTCAGCGGCCAGGCGGCGTCGCTCGCCTTCAGGACCGGGGACTTCGCTTTCTCGGCCCCGTCCGCCGTGACGGCGAACTCCACGGTCCCGCGTGTGGCCTGGGCGTCGTCCACGCCCACCTCGGCGGTGAAGGAGGTGCACCGGCCGCCCAGGTAGTAGCGCACGGTCGCCGGGGCGTGGGTGCCCAGGCCCTTGGCGTACGCCACTCCCCCGATCCGCAGCGGGGTGCCGTCGCCCGCCGCCGTACCGCCGTTGGACATGTCCCGCTCGACCGGCCCCCAGCCGCTGTGGGCCGACGCCCAGTCCAGGTCGCTCGCCCAGGCGTCGGCGGCAGGCGGGGGCGGCAGGGTGCGCACCGAGGTGGCGGCGGTGAGCGTCCGGGGACCGCCGCCGCCGACCGTGTACGAGGCCGACGCCCCGAGCTCGTACGTCCGGTGGGCGGCGTCCGCCGGCGGTGTCACCCGCCAGGTCGCGGTCGTCCGGCCGCCGGGCGCCACCGTGCCGGGCGTGAGTGGACCGGACGGCTCGGCGGTCCAGCCCTCCGGGAGGGTGAGCGTGACGGAAGGGCTCACGGTGGCCGTCTCGTCGTTGGTGAAGGTCGCCGTGACGTCGTTGGCCCGGCCCGGTTCCAGGGTCTCGCCGGCGGCGAGGGCGAGCGTGCCACAGGCCGGGCGCCCGGTGGCCGGGCCGAGGTCGGTGACGGTGAACCGGTCGAGCACGAAGTCGGCGCCGTCCGGGGCGTCGGCGCGCTTGCGCAGCCCGGTCCAGGTGTCGCCGCACCCGGCCGTGACGGTCTCGCTGAAGTGACCGGTGGTCCGTTGTTGCCCGATGGGGGTGCGGCGGGTCTCGACGGAGTGCGTCCCCCGGTCGTACCCAGTCACCCACTCGTACGCGCCCGCGTGGCTGGACTGGTGGTCGTACTCGACCCGGTAGGTGTGCCCGTCCTTCATCGGGACGGTCCAGGGCGCGGTGCGGTAGACCAGGCCGGTGTTCTCGTCGTGGGCCTTGAGGGACTCGCCGCCCTCCAGTACGTCGTCGATGAGCTTCCCGTTCCAGCCCGCCTGGGTGTACGGGGCGTGCAACTGGCTCACATGGGTGCGCGGGTCGTTGGCGCCGCCCGCGTCGCCCTTCAGGAACGGCCCCCAGCCCTGGTCGACGGCCTCGAAATCCTCGTACACCCCTTCCTTCACCGTGGGCGCGTTCTCGACGAGGCGTACGTCGTCCACACGCACCCTCGCCGCGCTGCCGCCCTCGGCCGTGACCGACAGGGTCGCCTCGCCACTGCCCGGCGCGATGAAGTGGACCTTGGCACGCTGCATGGACGTGCCGTGCCAGTCGGAGGCCGCGATCCGGTTCGGCACCGTGGAGCGCTCCACGTCCACGGCCGCGCCGCCCGCCGCCAGCGTCGTACGCCGGGACGCCCCCGGCTCGACCTCGATCCAGGCGGAGGCGCTGTACCGCTGGCCCGGGGTCAGCCCCGTGATCCGCTGGGCGATCCCGGCGCGGGCCTGCCCGGTGAGCACCGCGCTGTTGCGCCCCTGCTCGTCGGTGTCCCGCGCGACCGTCCCGGTCCTGGTCCAGGCGCCGAGTCGCGCGTCGTTGAAGCCCGGGTCCCTGACCGGTGTGCCCTCGCCCCACGCCGGGGCGACCGGGGCGGGCACCCGGTCCCGATACAGGACGTACGCCTGCCCGGCGGCGGCGGTGAGCGTGATCCGCCCGTCCGTGGCGGGTCGTACCGTTCCGACGCGGACCCGCCCGTTGTCGGTGAGCTTGTGGACGGTGTACGTGCCCCCGGGCACCGCCCAGGTGCTCGTGCCCCCGCCCTTGTTGTAGTGGTACAGCTTGCCGTCCCAGGGCAGCAGGTAGCGGTCCCCGTCCAGGACCTTGCGGCCGTTCTCGTAGAAGGTCCGCCTGCCGCCCTCGACGGTGCCGCGCACCCCGCCGGTGAAGGTGAGGTCGTTGCCGTTCCAGCGGAGGATCTTCTGCCGCTGGAGGTACTTGGCGGGCAGGTTCTTCTGCCAGATGTTGGCGAGGAAGGCGGTGTAGTCGGTCTCGCCGGTCCAGCCCTCGAAGTCCTCCAGGGCGGTCTGGCCGAGGACCGGGTGGTTGTTCCAGACGTCCTTCTCGCCGTTGCGGATGAACCGGATGATCTGCGAGTTGAGGCCCTTGTTCGTCGCGCCGCCGTAGTCGAGGTCGTTGGCCCAGTGCGACCACAGGGAGGCCCTCTCGAACTTGTCGGCCCACTCTGTGCCGACGTTCCAGCCCTGCGCCTGCACGGCCCGGACGGTCTTGTCCGCGATCCAGCCGTGCGTGTAGTAGACGTCGATGTAGAGGAAGCTCAGATTGCGGTCGGTCTCGTCCCTCAACCGCTGGAACCGGCGGGCCAGATCACCGCTGTTGATGTCCCGCCGCTGGTCGATGTAGTAGCTCTGGTTGAGCCAGTTCCAGCCCGGTTTCGTCTTGTCGACGAGGGTTTCGCTGAAGTTGTGGGCCTCCGGGTACGACTCGGTGGCGTTGACGTGGACGCCGAAGGTGGCGCCCCACTTCCTGCCGTCGCGCAGCAGTGCGTTGAGGTCCTTCAGGCCGCCCGCCCGCTTGTTGTAGTTGCCTCCGTAGTCGGGATGGGCGGAGTCATGGCCCTCGGAGCCGTACCCCTTCAGCAGCGCGAGCTGTCCGAGGCCGTCCGTGGACAGCGACACCCGCTTCACGTCGTCGAGCGTGCGGGCGAAGGGGTGGGTGGCCTGGCTGGCGAAGTTGAACGGGATGTGCGTCACGACCCGACCGGGTGTCTGCGCGCTGCCGAGCGCCGTGATCCCGATCGTGCGGAAGGCGATGGCGCCGTCCTGCCAGTCGACCCGCCCGTCCCCGTTGGCGTCGGGCGTGACGACGACCTTGGCCCACGGCAGGCTGCCGCCGCTCTCGGGCTGCGGCGCGCCCGCGCCCCGGTAGGTCCACTGCCCGGACCACACGCCGACGCGTACGCTGCCGTCCGCCGCCTTGCGGGCCTGGTGCCAGAAGCGGGCGTCGTCGCCGTTCGTGGGCCCGGCGGGCCTGTCGTAGCTGGAGTTCGACTCCACGGCGGCGGCGAGCGCGCCGGTGTTGAGGATCGCGTACGAAGCACCCACCGGCGCCGGATCGGCCGCCGTCCCCTCCGTCACCGTGCCGAAGACGTCGGCGGTACGCGTCGAGTCGGGGTCGAGCCGGGTGAACGCGGTGGCGGCACCGGGCTCGGTGGAACCGACCGACACCAGGTCGTGCCCGGGTATGTCGATGGTCCCGACCCGGAAGGCCTCGGTGTCGCGGACGGCCGTGACCCTGAAGGTGGTGGTCCGCCCGGAGACGGTGAGCGTGGCGTCGGCCTCGACCCCCGGCAGGCCGGGGAAGGCGAGCGTGTAGCGGGCGCTCGTGGCGGTGACGACCGGCTCGGCCGTGAGCCGGACCGCGTACGCCGTGCCGTTGAGGGTGACGGCGGTGACCGGACTCGTACTGCCGAGGAGCCGCGCCCCGGTCGCGCGGTCGGTGTACGACACGACGCGCGGGAAGTCCCGGGCGACGGCGACGGACAACTGGGGCGAGCCGATGAGCAGCGTCTCGGGGGAGACGGGTGGCGGTGGTCCGGCGGTGGCCGGTGCCGGCAGGGCGAACACGGCGGACGAGGCGGCGGCGAGCGCGCACACCGCAGGCCGGAAGCGGAATCGTGGCGACATGACCACTGGCGTAACGGTCACCTCACAACACCGTCAACGAAACGGACCCGGTGCGGCGACGCCAGTCCAACAACGCCCTCCGGTTAATCCAAGTCCGGTTAGCCACCGCCAAGTTGTGAAGGATCCAAAAATCTGAGAGCGCTCTCAGCCACAACTCTTGACGCCCGTTCCGGGCAGCGCGAGAGTGACGGCAGCCATCCCCCACCGCTCCTCTCCCCCACACCAGGAGTGCACCCATGTCCTCACGCATGTCCTCACGCATGCCCCGCCGCGCCTTCCTCGCCGCGACGGCGGCGGTCGCGGCGGCGACCGTCCTCGGCAGCCGTGCGTCCGGCGCGTCCGCCGCGCCCGCGACCTGCGAACTGGCCCTGGAGAACCGGTCCCTGCCCGGCACCGTCCACGCGTACGTCACCGGCCACGAGCAGGGCACCGGCCGCTGGGTGCTGCTGCGCCCGGGCGGCGGCGTCTACCGCCCCGAGTCCCCCGCCTCCCCGCTGACCCCGCTCCCCGTCGACTGCGCGATACCGTTGCGCCCGGCAGGCAGCGGCCCGGTCGTTCTGACGCTCCCCCAGATGTACGGCGCCCGCGTGTACTTCGTCCGGGACAACAAGCTCGACTTCTTCCTCAACCCCGGCCCCGCCCTTGTCGAGCCCGCCTTCGCCACGCCCGCCGACCCCAACTACGGCCGCGTCTGGTCGTTCGCCGAATTCACCTTCAACCCGCAGCAGTTGTACGCCAACATCAGCTACGTCGACCTGGTCACCGCCCTCCCCATCGGCCTGACACTCACCGGGGACGCCACCCACACCGTCGCCCCGCTGCCAGCCGGCGCCCTCCAGCGGATCGCGGACGGGCTCGTCGCCCAGGCGGCCCGGGACGGCCGGCCGTGGGACAAGCTCGTCATCCGCGCCTCGAACGGCTCGGTCCTCCGGGTGATCTCGCCGCAGAACCTCATGGCGCCGTACTTCGACCGCCCCGACCAGATGCCGTTCCGCGACGCCTTCACCGGCTACATCGACCGCGTCTGGCAGAAGTACCGCACCACTGATCTCCGCATCGACCTCCAGGGCGGGCGCGGCGTGCGGGTGGGCCGGGTGAACGGGGACGTCCTGACGTTCACCGGCGGCCACAGCTTCACCCGGCCCACCTCCCGGGACGTCTTCACCTGCAACCACGGCCCGTTCACCAACAACCCGGGGTTCAACCGTACGACCCTGCTCACCCACCCCGACCAGCCCAACGGCCCGGCACCGTCGGACTACTACCGGGACCCGTCGACCAACCACTACGCGCGCGTGGTCCACGCGAACACGCCGATCGGGTACGCATTCCCGTACGACGACGTCCGGACGGACGGCCGACCGGACGTGTCGGGCGCCGCACACGACGGCAACCCGCGCCGCTTCACGGTGTCGGTCGGGTCGTGACCCGGCCGACCGGGGTGGGTCGTGACCCGGTCGGGTCGTGACCCGGTCGGGTCGTGACCCGGTTCTCAGCCGATGGTGACGACACGCGCCCAGGGCGGCGGGGCGTCCGGGACGTAGTCGGGGTCGCTCTCGTTGACGCCGGCGGCCGGGCGGGGGAAGAGACCGACGACAGTGCGGCAGGGCGGTTGCGCGGAGGGCCACGGCGTCTGACCGTCCGTCAGGGCGACGATCACATCCGGGCGTGGCCGGGAGCGGAGCGCCCGGGCGAAACCCGAGCGCAGGTCCGTTCCCCCGCCGCCGACCAGCTCGATGTTCTCGGCGCGGCAGATCGGGACGGCGACCCCGGCCGCCGCGTCGCAGGAGATCACCGAGACCAGGTCGCGCCGCCCGCCCACCGCCCGTGAGATCGCCGCCACCTCCAGCAGCGCGCTGCCCAGCTCGGCGTCGCTCACCGACCCGGAGGTGTCGATCACGATGCAGACCCGGGGCGGCGTACGGCGCAGGCTCGGCAGCACCACCCCCGGCACACTGGCCGAGCGCCGGGACGGACGCCGGTAGCTGTGGTCCTCGCCCACCCCCGGCGCACCGGCCGCCGAGCGGACCGCCGCCCCCAGCAACTGCCGCCACGGCTGCGGCGGGTGGAACGCCTCGTCCGCCCAGCGGCGCCACCCCTCCGGCGCGTCGCCGGGCCTGCCCTTGATCCCCTCCGCGACCCGGAAGCGGACCGCGTCCCGCTGCTGGCGGCTCAGCCCGTGCGCCCCGTCGGGCCCGAGCTCCCACGGCCGCTCCTGCCCGTCGGCGCCACTGCCGCAGTCCAGCCAGGCCAGGTCCGCGGCGAGCCCGGACATCGATGCCCTCCGCAGGTACTCCTCCATCAGCAGGCCGTCGGGCAGCCGCAGCAGTGACGGCAGCACCGCCCCCTTGGGCAGGGGCAGACCGTCACCGTAGATGTCGTCGTTGATCTCGAAGTCGGCGGCGATGTTCCGCCGCAGTCTCTCCCCCGGCCCGTACGCCTCGTGCTCCCGTGCGTACCGCTCGCCCCGCCCGTGGTGGTCCCGGAGCAGGTGGGAGACCTCGTGCACCCAGACGCCCGCCAGCTCCTCCACCGGCATGCGCGCGACGAAGCCGGGCGAGACGTAGCAGCGCCAGTACGCGTCCACCGCCATCGTCGGCACCGACCGGTCCTCCACCACGTGCAGCGCGAACAGCGCGTCGGCCAGGTAGGGCCGGACCTTCACCGCGTGCAGCCGGGCGGCCATCAACTTCTCCATGTCCAGCGGGAGTCCGGGCGGGTCGGCCGGCCGACGGGTGCCGGCCGGCCCGCCCGTGCCGACCGGCGGCTCCGGCACAGTGGCCCGCACCGGGCGCGGTGGCGCGGGCGGGGCCATCGGACGCGGCAGCGGGCGCGGCCCGGGGTGCCGCTGGGCCCTCGTCATCGGCGCGCCCCCGTCGTCCGACCGGCGCCGGCCGCCGCCGCGACCCGTCCCACCGACCGGTCCGCGCGCCGGACGAGGCCGATCACCCCGGCCAGCCGCTCCACCGCCTCCGGCACCTCCCAGTCGTCGCGCCGCAGCCCGGCCAGTGCCGTCGCGGGCGCGACCAGCAAGTCGGGGGCGCCGGTCTCCAGCGCCCGGACCAGCACCGCCCAGCCCGCCTCCCAGCGCTCCCGCTCGGGCCGTGCCCCGACGGCGGCGACCACCGCCTCCAGGGCCGCCTGCCGCAGGTCGCCCCGCTCCGGCAGCTCGGCGGAGGCCGGGTCGGCCAGCAGCGACTCCGGGTCCGGCAGGTCCATCCGGTCCAGGTGGGCGAGGAGTTCCAGCCCCGGCCCGTCGCCCACCGCGCCCCGCACCAGCAGGGCCAGCACGTCCCGGGAGACGGAGGCCGCCGTGCCGAAGGCCAGCAGGGTCAACGCGGCCTCCCAGCTCCGGGGCGAGGGCCAGGCGCCACCGCGCCGCGTCTCGCTGCTCGGCAGCCGGTGGATCAGCGTCGGCCGGGCCCTCAGGAAACCGCAGACCGCCCGCCGGGCGAGGGCGACCGCCTCCGGGAGCCGCTCCGCCTCCAGCCGGGGCAGCTGCGCCCGGGGCCAGACCCCGCCCAGCCCGCGCACCACCACCTCCCGGTCGTGCACCCAGTGCAGGTGCACGAAACGGTTGGCCAGCGGCGGGCTCAGCTCCCACCCGTCCGCCGCCGACGCGCGCGGATTGGCGGCGGCCACGATCCGTACGCCCGGCGGCAGTTGCAGTGCACCGACCCTCCGCTCCAGGACGACCCGGAGCAGGGCGGCCTGGACGGCCGGGGTGGCGGTGGACAGTTCGTCCAGGAAGAGCAGCCCGCGCCCGGCCCGCACGAGCTCCACGGCCCACTGCGGCGGCGCCATCGGCACCCCCTGCACGGCGGGATCGTCGCCCACGATGGGCAGCCCGGAGAAGTCGGACGGCTCGTGGACGCTGGCGATCACGGTCGTCAGCGGCAGGTCGAGGGAGGTGGCGAGCTGGGTCAGGGCCGCGGTCTTGCCGATGCCCGGCTCGCCCCAGAGCAGTACGGGCAGGTCGGCCGCGACGGCGAGAGTGAGCGCTTCGAGCTGCTCGTCGGGGCGCGGCTCGGTGGTGGTCGTGCGAAGGAGGGTGAGGAGGTCGTCGGCGAGGGCGAGCTGGGTGTGGGAAGTCATGGGCATCACCTGGGTGTGTGGGTAGGCGGTGGGGGACGGCTCGTCCCCGAGGTCATGGAGTGCGCGGCGCTCGGCGCGGCGCCGGGTGGTTGGTGGGGCGAGGCCCCTCCGGGCTCGCCTCCTCGCGGTCGGCGGGGTGCCCGAACGGTTTGGTGGCCGGGTCAGACGGGCAGGCCGGCGCGCGGCCGGCCCCGGCTGCTCCGCTTGCGGCGGATGACAAGAGGGGTACGGCGGTCGAGCCGCGGACGGTGACCACGGGCGGCGGGATGCTCGTCGACCAGTCCCGAGCGGAAGAGCCCGTGGTCGATGCGGCGGCTCGCGGCCGACTCCAGTTCGTCCCGGAGCGGCCCGTCGCGCAGGACGGCAGCCGGACCGAGCAGCCCCTCGACCACGGCCAGCGCCCCGAGGACGTCACCGTGGCGGAGCCGCTCCCGGACCGCGGGCAGGGCCTGCGGGTCGCGGTGTACCGCGTCGATCGCCCGCAGGCAGGGCAGCGGCGGCCCGCCGAGCGCCACCAGCAGGTCTTCGCGCCGCAGCTGGGCCGGTTCGTGGTCGATCGCCGTCAGCACCCCGTCCCGCAGGGCGATCCGGTGGACCTCGCCCCGGCACTCCACCCGGTGCGGATCACCGGGCTCGGGTACTGGGCCGGATGCCGCTACGGGGGCGGACACCGCCAGCGCCGCGGCGACGAGCGGATGCAGCCGCCCGGCCGCGACGAGCCCGGCCCGCAGCAGCTCCAGGTCCGGAAGGACCCGGGCCGCCGCCTCCGGCAGCACCGGGAGCGCCGCGACCTCCTGCGGCGGCAGCGCCTCGGGCAGCGGCCGGTACGTCGGGGCATGGCTGTCGTCGGGGGCGACGAGCTCGAGCACGGCGCGGCTGCGTGCACCGAGCCGCACGGTGAAGGCTCCGCGAGGGAGCCCCTCCGCCCGCAGCAGCAGCTCGGCCTCGTCGGCCCAGCGCGCCACCGCCCAGGGGCCTTCGGATCCGCCGCACCGCCGGGCCAGTTCGCCGCTCAGCCCGGCGTCCCAGAGGTGCCGGTGCAGGTCGAGCCGGAAACGCCGGTCGGGATGCGGGTGCGGGTGGTGCCCGGGGGCGTCGCCGCCGGGCCCGTCCCACAGCGCCAGGGACATCCGCTGTCCGGCGTCCGCCCGGGCCGGCGGCGTCCGCACCACCAGGTGGACCGTGCCGGCGCCGGACCTCCGATAGGAGGCCAGAGACAGGGTGAGACCGGGCCGGAGCCGCCCGTCGGGGGCGATCCGGGGCATGTGCCAGCGGAGGAGATCCGGCGCCAGTCGGCGCAGGTCGGCACGGAGGCGGGTGGCGAATTCGGTGCCGTAGCGGTCGCGCACGGCGCGCAGATCGAGGTCGACGTCGATCCGGGCGGCGGCGCAGGCCCCCGCCCAGTCACCGACCGCCCGCCGAGCGGTCGCGGTTTCGATCATGGACGGTGGCACGGCGTACTCACGTACGCGTTGCCACATCAGGAGGTGGGTCGGAATCCCGTTCGTGGAGTGAGGTGCCATCAGCACTCACCCGAGGCGAACGATTCCCCCAATCCGTACGAGGAGTTGTTCATCATCGCGGAGATCTTAACCACGCCGATCGTGATCTGTCAGCGCTGTTATGGCGACAGCCGGGGACCAGGTGGTTGAAAGTTGAACTGAATGGGTCTACAGTGGGTCTCGTTGAAGGTTCAACCAATCACTCCAGGGAGCACGTCATGGGTCTCTTCAGCCGCAGCACCACCGCTACCGCGCCCGCCGCCGTCACCGCCGTGGACCCGGCTCTGGCCGCCCTGACCGGGACGTACACGATCGACCCGTCCCACAGCGGCATCGGCTTCACCGCCCGCCACGCCATGGTCACCAACGTGCGGGGCGCCTTCACCGAGTACGAGGGCACCCTGGAGCTCGACGGCACCGACCCGGCGGCCTCCAGCGCCTTCATCGACGTGAAGATCGCCTCCGTCGACACCGGCAGCGCCGACCGCGACGGCCACCTGCGCAGCGCCGACTTCTTCGACGCCGAGCAGTTCCCGCTGATGACCTTCCGCTCCACCAGCGCCGAGGCGCTGGGCGGCACGGACTACCGCATTACCGGTGACCTCACCATCAAGGGCGTCACCAAGCCGATCACCATCGGCCTGGAGTTCAACGGCGCCGCCAAGGACCCGTTCGGCAACGAGCGCGTCGGCTTCGAGGGCAAGGCCGAGCTGCTCCGCTCCGAGTGGGGCCTGACCTGGAACGCCGCGCTGGAGACCGGCGGCGTCCTGGTCAGCGACAAGATCAAGCTCACGTTCGAGATCTCCGCGATCAGGAACGCCGAGTAAGGGGCTTACGGGCCTCGATGAGCGTCCGGCACGAGTGAGCGACAAAGGGACCTTCGGCCTCGATGAGGTCGTGCAGGTCCCTCAGTCGTTCCCGGTACGCGTCCACCGTGAAGCCCGGCACGGTCCAGATCACCTTGCGCAGGAAGTAGACGACCGCGCCGACGTCGAAGAACTCCATGCGGAGCCGCTCCATGCGCACGTCGACGATCTCCAGGCCGGCCGCCCTCGCCTCCGCCGTCTCCTCGTCCGGGTGCCGCTTGCGGCGCAGCTCGTCGGAGAGCGGCCCGAGAAAGAACTCGATCAGCTCGAAGACGGTCTCCGGCCCCACGTGCTGCGCGAAGTACGTCCCGCCCGGCCGGAGCACCCGGGCGATCTCGGTCCACCACACCGTCGCCGGGTGCCGGCTGGTGACCAGGTCGAACGCCCCGTCCGCGAACGGCAGCGGCGGCTCGTCCGGATCCGCGACCACCACGACGCCGCGCGGGTGCAGCAGCTGAGTGGCCTTGGCGACGTTCGGCGGCCAGGACTCCGTGGCGGCCATCGTCGGCGGGTACGTGGCGACCCCCGCCAGGACCTCCCCGCCACCCGTCTGGACGTCCAGCCCGGCGGACGCGGCCGCCAGCCGCTCGCCCAGCAGGCGCTGGTAGCCCCACGAGGGCCGCTCCTCGGTCGCCCGGCCCTCCAGCCAGGAGAAGTCCCAGCCGGAGACGTCGACCGCGTCGGCCCCGGCCACAAGATCCTCGAACGTACGTGACATGGCGTCACTCTACGAACTCGCACCACACGACCTTGCCGGGACTGCGCCCGCCCACCCCCCACGTGTCGGACAGCGCCGCGACGAGGACCAGCCCGCGCCCGGACTCGGCATCAACCCCCGGAGCCTCCGCCCACACCTCCCCTCCCCCACTGTCGTGCACCTCCACGCGCAGCAGCCCACCGTCCCGCTCCCGTCGCAGATGCAGGCGGAACCCCCGCCCCGGCGGCACACCGTGCACCAGCGCGTTCGTCGCCAACTCGCTCACGCAGAGCAGCACGTCCCCGGCCCGCTCCCGCACGCCCCACTCCGCGAGTGCCGCGGCCGCGAACCGCCTGGCCGCCGGGACGGACCGGCGCTCCCGCCGGTAGAACGCCTCGAAGAGGTAAGGGAGTTGAAGTTCCTCATTCATGCACGACATGTCACCGTGCGTGACTAGAGTGGGGCCAGCAGCACAGGCCGTACAAACGCTTTGTACGGCTTGTGCAGGGATCAGGTACTTCGCCGGGTGGGAAGAGGGCGAGCATGCACCCTTCGAGCAGGCCCCACAAGAACACGTCCTGGCACCTCATCGGCGCCCAAGTCGGCCAACTGCGCCGGGCGGCAGGGCTCACCCAGCCGAAGCTCGCGCACAAGCTGAGCATCCACCAGGAGACGATCGCCTCCATCGAACAGGGCCGCAGACCCCTCAAGTACGACCTGGCGCTCCAACTGGACGAGGTGCTGGAAGCGAAGGGCGTACTGGCGGCCGGGGTGGCGCGGGTGCCGGAGAGGGAGCGATATCCGGCGTTCGCACGGGACTTCATCGAGCACGAGCAGGAAGCGGTGACGCTGCTCTGGTACGAGACGCATGTCGTCCCCGGCCTCCTCCAGACCGAGGACTACGCCGCAGGTGTCTTCTCGTGCCTGGTCCCGCCCATCAGCCCGGAGGAAGCCGAGGAACGACTGTCGGCCCGCCTCGACCGGCAGAAACTCTTCGAGCGCAAAACCTGGCCGCCGATGATGAGTTTCCTCATCGAGGAGTCGGTCCTGCACCGACCGATCGGCGGTCGAGCGGTGCTCCGCAACCAGCTCCGCCACCTGCGCCAGTGCGCCGAACTCCCGTACATCGGCCTACAGATCATGCCGACGAACCGCGAGAAGCACGCGGGCCTCAACGGACCGATGATTCTGCTGGAGACGCCCGACCACGAGCACTTGGCCTATATCGAAGGCCAGCGCGTCAGCTTCCTCGTCGACGACCCCGACGAGGTCAGTGTGCTCCAGCAGAAATATGGGATGCTCAGGTCACAGGCCCTGACCCCGGAGGAGAGCATGGGTCTGCTGGACGATCTGGCAGGAGAGGCATGACACCCGTAGCGCTCACGTGGTTCAAGTCCAGCTACAGCGGTGACGAGGGTGGCGCCTGCGTCGAAGTTGCCTACGACTGGCGCAAGTCCAGCTACAGCGGCAGCGAGGGCGGCGCCTGCGTCGAAGTCGCCGCGCACCCCACCGCCGTCCACGTCCGGGACTCCAAGAACCCCACCGGCCCGGTCCTCACCATCTCCCCCACCGCCTGGGAAGCCTTCCTGGTCGGACGATGACGAAGACAGCCGCCGCATAGGCCGCCCCGGACCCGACCTCTCCCAATCACCGCGGGGCCGAGCGGCCGCCGCGCTGTACACGGCCGTCCGCCACTACCGCGTCACTATCAGCCCCACCCGGCCCGCGCTCCACCACTCCGACGCCCTGCGCGGCTCGCTGCTCACCGCCACCGGCTTCCGTGACCCGTTCCGCACAGGACCCAGCTCGGGCTGCGGCGCCCGCAGAATACTGAAGGCCCACCAGACGCTGTCTGGTGGGCCTTCACATTTACGGACGCTCTACATCACCAGCGCAGACCCGCCGAAGATGCCACCTTTTTGACGTTCCTGTTCTTCCTCAGGTCAGGGTATCTGTTTCCCAGATCCACGAGAAGCTTCGCAAGGAACTCACGACTGGCTGAGGTGATCTCGGATTTGAGCACCTCGACGCCGTCCTCCGTGTAGGACGAACTCACCCTTACCGACTCACCGGATGGGACCAGGTAGATCTCGTCAGACATTCCAGCGAATGTGACCTGGGCACTGTCGCCCGACTTCAGCGAACTGCCAGCCGTGAAGAATTCCAAGGCAAAGTCGAGGATCTGCACTCCACCCCCCGTCACGATGCTGAAATCGGCATCGTTCACCTTCAGCGTGAGATCCCCGCCGAAGCACGAGTAGCAGAGGTCGACCAGGTCGGCTTTTGCCAGATTGACCGACTGTTGTTCACGGAGCACAACAGGGTCACTGGAGAGAACGTAGCTTACTACTATCATGGAACGCCCGGGGTTCCCATCTTGATCGGAAATGCGGTCACGATTCTCTTGTTACGGACGACGACTCTGACCCCGTTGAGTGGCTTACCGTTTCGGTCGTATCCGACAGTTTTGCCGAAGTCGTACTCGTGCAGGTGCCCGCCCTTGAGTCCGTTGGGCTTCCGGTTGCCACGCTGCAGAGCTTCCTCAACCAGGCTTCCGCGGTGAGCGGGAGATCGAGGATGAGACCCTTGCCACGGCGTGGTACCTGCACGGGCTCGCCGCGCTCGCCCCGGAGACTCCTGGCTACGACGCGGTGCGGGTGCGGCGAGCCTTCGCCACAAGCGCGCACCTGATGGACCTGGCCCTGGGCGACGAACGCCGACCCGAGGCTGAGCGGCTCCAGATCGCCTTCGCCGCCCAAGCCGGGTACCGGCGCAGCGAGCAGGACCCGAACGCCACCGCCGTCTACCGGCAGGTTCGCGCTCTCGTCGACATCAGCGGTGAACTGCGCGGGCACATCGGTACCCTGGCGGTGGAGGCTGGCATCGTCTTCCTGGGCTTCGACCGCCCGGAGCTGGGCCGGGCGGTGCGTGCGTGGCGGCGGCAGCTGCGCGGGGTGCGGGCGGTGATGCGCCGCGAGTCCCTGGCGGGGACCATGTACGGGCCCGCAGAGGCCGTCGTGGAGGCCGTTGTCCACCTGTACCAGTTCCTGGGGTTCGGCGAGGAACGGGACCTGCTGGCGGCGCAGCGGCTGCTGCGGGACGTGATGACGCAGACGGCCGGCCGAGGCGACCGGCTGGCGCGGTGGGTCGCCGCGCACCTGTTCCAGCTGAGCGGGGAGATGGCGGCCAGCAGCCTGTACCGGCTGCTCCCCCCGGGAACTCCCCCAGAAGTGGCGCGGAGCTTCGCACTGTCGAAGCCGCCGGTGATGACGCTCTGGCCGCCGCAGCGCCAGCTCCTGAAGCTCGAGCTTGGCAACCCGCTCGACCCGGCGACGTCACGAAGCCTGATCAGCGTGCCGACCAGCGCGGGCAAGACGCTGATGGCCCAGCTGGTGATCTGCTCGCACCTGGCGCAGCGCCCCGGGCGCGTGGTGTACGTGTCCCCGATGCGTAGCCTGGGGCGGGAAATGCGCGGGACGCTGCGAGGCCGGCTGCGGGTGCTCGGGCGGCGCCTGGCCGCAGAGCAACCGGAGTTCCCGCTGGGCCCCTGGACCTCCCCGGCCGAGCCGGACGGCGGGGACGTGGAGATCGTCACTCCCGAGCGGCTCATGCACATGATCCGCAACAACCCCGGCGAAGCACTGGCGGAGGTCGGGCTGGTCGTCGTCGACGAGGCCCACCACCTGGGCCAGGGGCGGCGCGGCTTCGTGCTGGAGAGCCTGCTCACGCTGCTGCAGGCTCGCAGCGACATCCGACTCGTGCTGCTGTCCGCGGCAGTCGGCAACAAGGGCGACATCGCCTCGTGGCTCGACCCGCATCGCCCCGAACGAGAGGTCTACTTCACCGACAACTGGCGGGGCCCGCGCCGGATGCACGGGCTCATGTACCCGAACCTCATGGCGGAGCACGCCGAGCTGACGGAGCGACGGCCGACCGCGAAGCACGCCTCGCCGGTGCTCGCCACCGTGCCCGTCGAGACCCTCCTCGATGTCCGGCCGACCGCCTCCTCCGCCATCGCCCGGCTGACTACCGGCGAGGTGGGCACGCGGCGCTTCGCCGGCTCCGCAGGCCGGTGGAACGCGCGGACCCGTCTGCCAGGCGGGATCGCCGACTACCAGGTCTTCGCCGCCGGCGCCGCGGAACTCACCGCGAACGGCAGCGTCCTGATGGTCGTCGGCACCCGGCGGGCAGCCCGTGACGCGGCACTTGCCATCGCCGAACGCCTGCCCGAGCGGCCCGAGTCCGCGGCCCTGACCGACTACCTCGCCGACACCCTCGGCGCGGAGCACCCGCTGGTGCGCTGCACCCTGCACGGCGTCGCCTACCACCACGGCGCCCTGCCCGAAGACGTCCTCCACGCTGTCGAGGGCGCGCTGCGCCGCGACGAGCTCTTGGCGATCGCCAGCACCAGTACCCTCACCGACGGCGTCAACCTGCCCGTGCGCACCGTCATCGTCCACCACAAGGTCGACGGCGACCCGCTTACCTACGACGGCCAGCGCGCTCTGTCCCCCGCTGAACTCCTCAACGCCATCGGCCGCGCCGGGCGGGCCGGCCGGGAGAGCGAGGGGTGGATCTTCCTGACCCGCCCCTACCCGCCCCGCCCCGCCGAGTTCGACTCCCTCAACCCCGACCCAGAGCAGTTGCGCGTCGTCTCCGCGCTGCTGACCGGCGAGGCCCTGGCCGAACTCGCCGCCGCCGAGGACACCCTGCGGCAGGACGCTGACGGAGTCTTCGCGCTGGCGGACGGCATCGCCGCAGATTTCGCCTCGTTCGTCTGGCTCGTCCTGCAGCTCCACGCCACCTCGCCGGCGCCGCAGGGCAATCCCATCGACGCCCTGGACGCACTGTTCGCCCTGTCCCATACCGGCAACGGGCGGCACACCAGCCGGTGGCTCACCATCGCGGACAAGGTCGCCACCGTGTTCGAGAACACCGACCCCACCCAGGCCGGCCGGTGGGCCGCCACCGGCACCAGCCTGGGGTCGGCCCGCTACCTCGACTGGCTCGCGAAGCAGCTGGCCGTGCTGCTCGAGCGGCACACGGTGGACGACGCCACCGGAACCACCGGGGGCGACCGGCTCGCCGAGCCGGAGGAATGGCCGCTGCAGCGCACCCTCGATTTCCTCACCGAGCACCAGGTCTTCGACCGTCTGCTCGACCACGTCCCGGAGGTCACCAAGACCTGGAGCTTCAAGGACAAGGAGACGCGGGGCACTCAGATGAACGTCCCGATCGCCCCCGCGCTCCGCGAGTGGATCTCCGGCACCACGATCCCCGACCTCGCCCGTTCCTGGCAGCCCGGCGTCGCTGCCGGGTGGGCGCTCGAACAGGCGGTACGCAACATCAGCACCGCCTTCGGGCACGCCCTGAGCTGGACCGTCGGCGCCCTGATCAACCTGGTCAACACCAGCCCCGCGCTCCCTCCCGGCGCACCCAGGCTCAACACACACACTGCCTGGCACATCCGCCACGGCGTCGACACCGAGCAGGCCCTGACCCTGCTCACCTCCGGCATCACCTCCCGACGCATCGCCCACCTCCTCGGCCGAGACGCCGCCCGCCTGGGGCACCGGTCGGCCGGCCTGCGGCAGTGGACCGCCCAGCACCACATCGACGGCTGGACACGGCAGTATGGGGCGATCGACTACGAGGTCCAGGACCTCCTCGACTACGTCCGCACTCCCTCCGACCCGATCAACCAGCTCCTCGACAACCGCGCAGCCACCACTCCACTCACCCGGCTGGTAGCAGGGACACCCGACGGCCCGGTCAACGTCGCACGGCCCAGCGAGCGCCACCCGACCATCCGCCTGACCTTCGACCGCCACCGGGTGGCGACCGTGCCGGCCGACCGCCACCTCGATGTCCTCGCGATGCTCGACAGCGGCCTCGACCTCAACCACCGCCTCCACAACGGCCAGCTCATCACCACCCGGCGCGCCCGGTAGCGCCTGGCCCTGTCGTAGGGGACCAAGCGCGGGACTGCGGCTCAAGAGGGGGCGATGCACCGCAGAGTCACCGACTTGCCGCCGCCCGTGGAGGCGTTGACCAAGACGCACGGGACCCCGCGTCCAGGTCGACTGAGACGACCCGCCCGGCGGAGCCGATCCCGGTGATGGGCGCGGACTCCTTGGCGGCGGCCACCATCTTGCGCACCTTGGGGTTCTACCTTCGCCGGTCTCATCGGGTTCGGCATCGCCCGCCTGGTCTCGCAGTGCCCGCTGACCGTGCCGCACACGCTGGGCCCGGTCCTTCCGTCGGAGGGCCGGACCCAGCAGTCTCCGAGTGCCCGACAGACATGCGGGACGGAGTCGAGTACGGACGGCTAATGTGTGCGCAGCCGCTTGAGGAACGTCCTGACCAGGGCGTCCAACTCAGAGTCCTTGGCCGTTTCTTCCACCAGGATTCGTTCGATGTGAACGAACCCGCTGTTCCGCCAGTGCCGATCCCTGGTCCCGTCAGCCGCCAGTCGGCCGCGGTGATGGGGTCCGTCGACCTCGATCAGGCCCGCTCTGCCTTCGCGAACGACTAGGAAGTCGGGCGTCCATGTGTTGCCGACTCCTACGCGTCCCAGCGGCAGAGGAAAGATGGAGATGGTGGCATCGGCGGGGAGGGCAGCCTGGGCGCGCTTGAGCGCCTCATAGACCCGTACCTCCTCGCGGGAGTCAAAAACGAATCCGTCGCGTCGCAGTTCCGGTTTCGGATCGGTGACACGCGGGGCGTGGTTCGTTGTGGTGTCGGCGGTGAGCCGCCCCTGAAGAGCTGACCTCCAGTCCGCGGCCACGTCTGGGAGCGCTGGCCCGACGTAGACAGAGTGTCCTTCGACGCCGTTCCGTTCAGCGATCGGCAGGAGGGCGTCCCGGATCCGCGCAAGCAAGTCCTCAGAGAACCGGTCCATCAGCCATCCGGGAACCAGAAGGCGGGCATCCATCCAGTCGCCGAACCTGTTGCCGGGAGACCACTCGATTCCTTCAACATCCAGTAGAAGGGCTGCCGCCTGAACGTCTCCTCGCTCATGAAGGAACCAGGCAGTCTGCGCGAGGATGGTCTCCTCTACAGATAGCGCTGCCTCTTCGCTTGAGACCTTGCTGACGTCTGAAGTCACCGTTCCACACTAAAACCTCGGTCTGACAGTCGAACCCCGTTGACCAGAATGATCGCGGCGACATCTCCGCCCCGGTCCGCCATTTACTCGTGGGGCCGTGACGACGCCCTCCGGCGACACTGCCGGGACCGGCCAGGGCACGGGCCGTACGGTAAGGAGTGTGTGGCGCGCGATGGGGGACTGTAAGACGTTCGGCCCTGACCCGTAGTCGGTGGTGACGCCGCAGCAGATCACGACTTCCGTTCGTCGCCCATCGGCGACCCCGGTACAGGGTGTCGAAGCGCTGTCTGGACGGCGGGCTGTGCCGACCCGATCGCTGAATGGGAAGGAGCAGGTGCTTAGAAGAAGCCTGCTCTATTCCGGCGTTCGGCTCGTTCAGATCGACCGCTCGGTGGCTGGGCGTCAGCGATTTTGGGTCGGCATGGTGATTCGCTCACGGCAGACGCATTGAGCCCGGAAGGGACTGGAATTGCGCGGCGAAGCAAGTGAACCTAGAGCAGCTCACGGAAGATCGTCTGTGTGGTCGGCGGAACATAGCACGGGATCGCCGGTTACCCAAACCGGCGATGCTCCGGACTATTGGAGAGGTTCGGTCGCCGTGCGATTCACAGGCGGTGCCCGGACTGCCGTGCCTACCCCCACGCCTCACCCCAAGGAGCTCACACATGGCCGCAGCTGTTGGCGCCAAAACGCTTCATCTGACCGATCGGCAGTGCTTTTCGATCCTGGACTGGGCCGCCGAGCAGCCGCAGAACGGTCTCGTACTGCGGGCCTTCCTGGCGTCCATCGCCCTCACGGCGCTGCAGCCGAAGGAGGCCCTGGTGCTGCGTGTCCGAGACGTGGAACTCGCGGACGACGGCAGTGGTTGGCTGCTGATCCACCCTCAGGGACAAGAGCGCCGCGAGACGGATTCGGAGCGCGCGGGCGCCGAACGGCGTGTTCCCGCCTGCCGGGAGTTGGTGGCGCTCCTGAAGGCGGAGATCACCCGGCGCGATCTCCGTCCCGATGACGCGATATTCGTTCTCGACGACGGGCGACCGCTGACCGCCCCGGTCTACCGGAAGATTTGGCAGCAAGCGCGGGCGGCGGTTCTGGAAGCGCACGAGGCCGACTCGTCGCCCGGCAGGAATATCTCCGCTCTGCGTGACGCGTGCATCGCGGCGTGGCTGAAGAACGGTGACCAGAGCGCGACGCATATCTTCGTGGTGGCCGAGTGCGCCGGAATGAGCGCTCCTCGCCTCGCCGAACGCTTCGCGCACTGCCTTCGTAAGCCGACACGAGATGAAATCCCTTGGGACCGGCTCGAAGCTGTCCTCGCCCTTCCTGGCCTGTCGAGTGAGCCGGCCCTGACCGCCGTGCGCCGTCCGTAGCGCTGTTCCGCGTTGCGGATCGTCTGCGATTCACTTCCTGCCGCATGACAAGGCGACGGGTGGGCGGAATTGAATTTCCGCCCACCCGGGCTCACTCCTCCCCTACCTCACAGAGAACCACCGATGTCTGGACGATCTTCGCTTGCCGCTACCGCTTCCTCAGGCGCCATATGTGCCGCCTTCCTGACCGTGAAGGACGCCGCCGACTATCTCGGCCTCTCACCCCACACGCTCTACGTCTGGCGCCATCGTCGCCAGGGGCCCCCGAGCTTCCGTATGGGACCCCGTGGTCGCGTTATGTACCGGCTCGAAGCGCTCGACGCCTGGGTCCGCGAACAGGAACAGGCCGACTCCCGCTCCAACCCGGCCCTCAACCCGCTCAACACTCCTCCGCAGGACCGGTCGAGTCGCTTCCTCGGCGCCTGAACCCCCAAGCGTCGTAGAGCGTTGCCTCCATCCCCATCACCAAGGAGTTCCACCTGGCCGGCTACATAGAAGACCGATGGCTGAAGAAGCGCCCCAACCCGAAGACCGGCAAACGTGACCGTACCGCCATGTACGGCAAGTGCACCCGCTATCGCGTCAAGGGCATCCCCGGTGTCAAGGACCGTTCCTTCGACGCCCTCCAGGACGCCAAGACCTGGCTCGCCCAGGCTCAGACCGACGCTCGCCGTGGCGAGTTCGTCGATCCGCGCGATGGGGCCGTCTCCCTCAAGGACTACATCGCGACCCACTGGTGGCCCACCCAGAGCGGTGACCCGTCCACGATCGAACGGATCGAGCAGAGGGTACGCCGGCACATCGTTCCCCACCTGGGCGCTCAGCCGCTCAACGCTATCGGCACAGAAGTCCTGCGCCACTGGAAGAAGCGGCTGGAGAAGGACCTCGGTCCGACCTCGATCCGTCTCGTCTGGGCGACGCTCTCCAGCATCCTCCAGGCCGCCGTCGAGGACCGTCGCCTCGGACGCAACCCGTGCCGCTCCAGCACGGTTGGCCCTCCGGCCGCCACACCCGGCAGGGTCGAGGCGTGGCCACCCGAACGGGTGCTGGCGGTACGGGCGGCCCTGCCCGACCGCTACCAGCTCCTCCTTGTGATCGGAGCGGGCCTTGGGCTCCGGCAGGGGGAGGCGCTCGGGCTTGCTCTGGAGGACATCGACTTCGCCAAGGAAGTCGTCCACGTCCGGCGGCAGGTCAAGATGGTGCGGGCGAGGCTGTGTTTCGCCCTCCCCAAGGGCCGCAAGGCACGGGACGTGCCGCTGCCATCCAGCGTGGCTCGGGCCATCCAGCAGCACACGGAGCAGTTCGCGCCGATCCCGGTCACGCTGCCTTGGGACGACCCGACTCCTGCCGAGACGCCGGTGGAAGCCAAACACCGGCGGCCGAGGACCTACAGCCTCTTGGTGACAGGACGCGAACGGAAGGCCATCAACCGGAACTACTTCAACTCCTACGTGTGGAAGCCCGCTCTGGCTGAGGCCGGTGTGATCGCTCCGCTGGAGGAGGGCAACACAAACGGCGCTCGCGTGTGGGAGCCATCCCGGGAGCACGGCTTCCACGCCCTGCGCCACTTCTACGCCTCCGAGGAACTGGAGGCTGGCGAATCGGTCGTCTCCCTGGCACGCTGGCTGGGGCACTCCGACCCAGGGTTCACGTTGCGGAAGTACTCCCACTTCCTGCCCCGCGCGGGCGCACGGGGCAGCGCCGCAATCGACGCGATTTTCGCGTAGCCGTGGCCGGTCGGCAGGACCTGTGGAGCGTGGCTCGTAGCCCACCGCGGGCCCAAAGTCCCAGAGAAGTCCCAGAGATGCCGCCGCACCCCTTCCTGACCCGCTAAGCCGCAGGTCAGACGGGGTGTGATGGCATCCTCATATCAAATGTCGCGGAAGATCTCGATCTGCGCGCCCACCGAGTTGAGCCGCTCGGCCAGGTCCTCGTAGCCGCGGTTGATGACGTAGACGTTGCGCAGGACGGACGTGCCCTCGGCCGCCATCATGGCGAGGAGCACGACCACCGCGGGCCGGAGGGCGGGCGGGCACATCATCTCGGCGGCGCGCCAGCGGGTCGGGCCCTCCACCAGGACGCGGTGCGGGTCGAGGAGCTGGAGGCGGCCGCCCAGGCGGTTGAGGTCGGTGAGGTAGATGGCGCGGTTGTCGTAGACCCAGTCGTGGATGAGCGTCTGGCCCTGGGCGGAGGCCGCGATGGCCGCGAAGAACGGCACGTTGTCGATGTTCAGGCCGGGGAACGGCATCGGGTGGATCTTGTCGATCGGCGCCTCCAGCTTGGAGGGCCGTACGGTCAGGTCCACCAGCCGCGTACGGCCGTTGTCGGCGGCGTACTCGGCCGTCCGGTCGTGGTCGAGGCCCATCTCCTCCAGGACCGCGAGCTCGATCTCCAGGAACTCGATCGGTACGCGACGGATCGTCAGCTCCGACTCGGTGACGACCGCGGCCGCCAGGAGGCTCATCGCCTCGACCGGGTCCTCGGAGGGCGAGTAGTCGACGTCCACGTCGATGGACGGCACGCCGTGCACGGTGAGGGTGGTCGTGCCGATGCCCTCGACCTGGACGCCCAGGGTCTCCAGGAAGAAGCACAGGTCCTGCACCATGTAGTTGGAGGAGGCGTTGCGGATGACGGTGACGCCGTCGTGGCGGGCGGCGGCCAGCAGCGCGTTCTCGGTCACGGTGTCGCCGCGCTCGGTCAGCACGATCGGGCGGTCCGGGGTGACCTGGCGGTCCACCTCCGCGTGGTACAGCCCCTCGGTGGCCGTGATGTCCAGACCGAAGCGGCGCAGCGCGATCATGTGCGGCTCGATCGTGCGCGTACCGAGGTCGCAGCCGCCCGCGTACGGGAGCTTGAACTGGCGCAGCCGGTGCAGCAGCGGGCCGAGGAACATGATGATGGACCGGGTGCGGCGGGCCGCGTCCGCGTCGATGGCGGCCATGTCCAGGTGCGCGGGCGGGACGATCTCGAGGTCCATCCCGTCGTTGATCCAACGGGTGCGTACCCCGATGGAGTTCAGCACCTCCAGCAGCCGGTAGACCTCCTCGATCCGGGCGACGCGCCTCAGCGTCGTACGGCCCTTGTTGAGGAGCGACGCGCACAGCAGCGCCACGCACGCGTTCTTGCTCGTCTTGACGTCGATGGAGCCGGACAGCCGGCGCCCGCCCACAACTCGGAGGTGCATGGGACCCGCGTACCCGAGTGACACGATTTCACTGTCGAGCGCCTCGCCAATCCGGGCGATCATCTCAAGGCTGATGTTCTGGTTGCCGCGCTCAATGCGGTTGACGGCGCTCTGACTTGTGGCCAGCGCCTCGGCGAGTTGTGTCTGCGTCCAGCCGCGGTGCTGCCGGGCGTCACGGATGAGCTTGCCGATGCGTACGAGGTAGTCGTCTGCCATGGGGGCAGGTTATCTCAGATATGAGATGAACCTCGCGTCGGGGTCGGCCGTCAGGGTGACAGGCTGTGCGCCGTGGGGTGCCGGGGCTCGTAAAGCGGCAGTTCACCACCGCTCGGCAGGCGCACGGCCGCCAGCAGCCCCCACCCCTGGTCGCTGACCGGCCGCGAGACCTCCGCGCCCCGCTCCGCCAACTTCCGGAGGGTGCCCTCGATGTCGTCGCACATCAGGGAGAACTCGTGGCGCGGCTCACCGGGCGTCGGGTGTACGGCGACCTCGGCGGGCGGCAGCTTGAAGATGAGCCGGCCGCGCCCGGCGTCGACGTTGTCGAAGCCCAGCACGTCACGGAGGAACGCCCGGTCGGCGTCGGCGTCCTTGGTGTAGAGGATGACGTGCGCGCCACTGAACATGCTCCGATGCTCGACACCCCGCCCCGCCCCCGCAACTCCGGCTGCGCCGTCCGGGTCCGCCGTCCTCACGCACGGGGCAGCGGGGCGCCGATGTCCAGGTCCCGGGCGAGCCTCGCGACCAGGTCGGCGGCGAGCGAGGGGGCGCACCGGTCCGCCCACCGCTCGACCGCTGTCAGAAAACCGGTCAGTTTGCCCAGTATGTCGGCCAGGAGGTCCGGCAGCACGGCCACGGGGATCTCGACGGGGCCAGGTGTCAGGCGCGCGCTCGCCCCCAGGTGCTCGACGCCCGGCGCGGTGTCGTGGCCCAGCCAGGGCGAGCCCTGTGAGCAGGGCGAGGGCATCCCTCTGCTCTCCGCCGTTGTACGTGGCCAGGGCCGCGAGCGCCGTCCCGGTCTCCCGGGGCGACAAGGTGCCGGAGAGGGCCGGCAGCCCGTCCGCCTGCTGCGCCGCGACCGGCCAGGCCGTGAACGCGGCGGCCCGGCACGTCTCCAGTACGGCGTCCATGATCAGCGTCCCGTCGTTGTCGCCCCACGAGGACATCTCCGGACGACCGGCGGGCACCGCCCCCGGCACGAACTCGGCGACTACCGTGAGCGGATGACCCAGACCTGGAACGACACCGAGCCGGGTGTCCTGCGGCTTCCCTCCGGGCGCATGGTCCGGGGCCGCGCTCTCCGCCGACCTCTTCCGGCGGGCCCCGCGCCCGATTACGCCGTGTACCTGCTCGCCAAGCGGCCGCCCGACGTCCCGTGGGAGGCCCGGTGGCTGCGCTGGCCGGACTTCCGGCTGCCCAGCAGCCCGGCGGACGCCCGTACCGTCCTCCGTGAGGCATGGGAGCGCGCCGCCGCCGAACGCGTCGAGCTCGCGTGCGGCGGCGGGCGCGGCCGGACCGGCACGGCCCTGGCCTGCATCGCCGTCCTGGACGGGGTTCCGGCGGACGAAGCGGTGCGATTCATCCGTCGGAACTATGACCGTCACGCCGTCGAGACCCCCTGGCAGAGACGTTTCGTCCGCCGTTTCACCGCATGACACGGCAGCTCGCCGGGCGTGCCTCGTCGCAGGGCGCGGTCATGTACTAGAGTTATCTCGACATCGAGATATCTGCCGAAAGACGCACCGCAGCCGCGCCAGCCGGTAAGGGTTACCTAACTAAGTCTTACCTTAGCGGATCGGCGAGGAGCCCACGCGGCAGGATGCGGTTGGAACGCGCACATTGATGAAGGAGACTGTCGTGTCGGCGAACAGCTTCGACGCCCGCAGCACGCTGCGCGTGGGCGACGAGTCGTACGAGATCTTCAGGCTGGACAAGGTCGAGGGCTCCGCACGCCTGCCTTACAGCCTGAAGGTGCTCCTGGAGAACCTGCTCCGCACCGAGGACGGCGCGAACATCACCGCCGACCACATCCGGGCCCTCGGCGGCTGGGACTCGCAGGCTCAGCCGAGCCAGGAGATCCAGTTCACGCCGGCCCGCGTGATCATGCAGGACTTCACCGGTGTGCCGTGTGTCGTCGACCTCGCCACCATGCGGGAGGCCGTCAAGGAGCTCGGCGGCGACCCGGCAAAGATCAACCCGCTGGCCCCGGCCGAGCTGGTCATCGACCACTCCGTCATCGCCGACAAGTTCGGCACCAACGAGGCGTTCGCGCAGAACGTCGAGCTGGAGTACGGCCGCAACAAGGAGCGCTACCAGTTCCTGCGCTGGGGCCAGACCGCCTTCGACGAGTTCAAGGTCGTCCCGCCCGGCACCGGCATCGTCCACCAGGTGAACATCGAGCACCTGGCGCGCACGGTCATGGTCCGGGGTGGTCAGGCGTACCCCGACACCCTCGTCGGCACCGACTCCCACACCACCATGGTCAACGGCCTCGGTGTGCTCGGCTGGGGCGTCGGCGGCATCGAGGCCGAGGCCGCGATGCTGGGCCAGCCGGTCTCCATGCTCATCCCGCGCGTCGTCGGCTTCAAGCTCACCGGCGAGCTGCCCACCGGCACCACCGCCACCGACCTCGTGCTCACGATCACCGAGATGCTGCGCAAGCACGGCGTCGTCGGCAAGTTCGTCGAGTTCTACGGTGAGGGCGTCGCCGCCACCTCCCTCGCGAACCGCGCCACCATCGGCAACATGTCGCCGGAGTTCGGCTCCACCGCCGCGATCTTCCCGATCGACGACGAGACGCTGAAGTACCTCAAGCTCACCGGCCGCTCCGAGCAGCAGGTCGCGCTGGTCGAGGCGTACGCCAAGGAGCAGGGCCTCTGGCTGGACCCGGCCGCCGAGCCGGACTTCTCCGAGAAGCTGGAGCTGGACCTCTCCACGGTCGTCCCCTCCATCGCCGGCCCGAAGCGCCCGCAGGACCGCATCGTCCTCGCCAACGCCGCCCAGCAGTTCGCCCAGGACGTCCGCAACTACGTGGACGACGTCGACGAGGCGGGCAAGGAGTCCTTCCCGGCCTCCGACGCCCCGGCCAACACGCCGAACGGCGCCCCGTCGAAGCCGGTCCCCGTGACCGCCCCCGATGGCTCGACGTACGAGATCGACCACGGCGCCGTCACCGTCGCTGCGATCACCTCCTGCACCAACACCTCGAACCCGTACGTCATGGTCGCCGCCGCGCTGGTGGCCAAGAAGGCGGTCGAGAAGGGCCTGACCCGCAAGCCGTGGGTCAAGACCACCCTCGCCCCGGGCTCGAAGGTCGTCACCGACTACTTCGACAAGGCGGGCCTGACCCCGTACCTCGACAAGGTCGGCTTCAACCTCGTCGGCTACGGCTGCACCACCTGCATCGGCAACTCCGGCCCGCTGCCGGAGGAGGTCTCCAAGGCCGTCAACGAGCACGACCTCGCCGTCACGTCGGTGCTCTCCGGCAACCGCAACTTCGAGGGCCGGATCAACCCCGACGTCAAGATGAACTACCTGGCCTCCCCGCCGCTGGTCGTCGCGTACGCCCTCGCCGGCTCCATGAAGGTCGACATCACCAAGGACGCCCTGGGCACCGACCAGGACGGCAACCCGGTCTACCTCAAGGACATCTGGCCCTCCGAGGCCGAGGTCAACGACGTCGTCGCCAACGCCATCGGCGAGGACATGTTCTCCAAGTCCTACCAGGACGTGTTCGCGGGCGACGCCCAGTGGCAGGCGCTGCCCATCCCGACCGGCAACACCTTCGAGTGGGACCCGCAGTCCACCTACGTCCGCAAGCCCCCGTACTTCGAGGGCATGACGATGGAGACGACCCCGGTCGAGGACATCACGGGCGCGCGCGTGCTGGCCAAGCTCGGCGACTCGGTCACCACCGACCACATCTCCCCGGCCGGTGCCATCAAGGCCGACACCCCGGCCGGCAAGTACCTCACGGAGCACGGCGTCGAGCGCCGCGACTTCAACAGCTACGGTTCGCGCCGCGGCAACCACGAGGTCATGATCCGCGGTACGTTCGCCAACATCCGCCTGCGCAACCAGATCGCGCCGGGCACCGAGGGCGGCTACACCCGCGACTTCACCCAGGACGGCGGTCCGGTGTCGTTCATCTACGACGCCTCCCGCAACTACATCGAGCAGGGCATCCCGCTCGTCGTCCTGGCCGGCAAGGAGTACGGCTCCGGGTCGTCCCGCGACTGGGCCGCCAAGGGCACCGCGCTCCTCGGCGTCAAGGCCGTCATCGCCGAGAGCTACGAGCGCATCCACCGCTCGAACCTCATCGGCATGGGCGTCCTGCCGCTCCAGTTCCCCGAGGGCGCGTCCGCCCAGTCGCTCGGCCTGACCGGCGAGGAGACCTTCTCCATCTCCGGCGTCACCGAGCTCAACGAGGGCACCACGCCCCGCACGGTGAAGGTCACCACCGACACCGGTGTCGAGTTCGACGCGGTCGTCCGCATCGACACCCCCGGTGAGGCGGACTACTACCGCAACGGCGGCATCATGCAGTACGTGCTGCGCAACCTGATCCGCAACTAAGGACCAGGCGCACGGCACAAGGGCCGCATCCCGTCCGGCGACGGGATGCGGCCCTTCCGCGTCGGGCCTCACGCCCGCACGTCCGGACACGGACGGCGACCCGGCGCGCGGGCGCTCCCGCGCACGCCGGGCCGGACATCCGCGGGCTCAGCGCAGCAGCTCCACCTCCGCCAGCGTCGACACGGCGCTCGGCACCAGCCGGTACCTCTCGTACGTACCGGGCCGCGCCACCGTGAACACCCGTGTCTGCCGGTCCCAGGCGAACGACTGCCCCGACCGCCGGTCCAGGTCCGCCCACGCCGTACCGTCCCGGGAGCCCTGGAGCACCCAGCCCGTCGGGGCGGCGCCCCGCGCCGACGAGGTCAGCGTGTACTGCACCGCCCGCGTGCCGCCCGCCGGGACCGGCAGCTCAACGGCCTCCACCGAGGCCGCCGTCGCCGACGTGTCGTCGAACAGCTCACCCGCGCCCGCCAGGACGTCCCGCCGCGGTGAGGGCACCGAGTCGTCCCGGGTGATGGAGACGGGCGCCGCGTGCCTGCCCGTGCCCCACGCCGACGGCTTCGGGCCCATGTCGAACTCCAGCGTCCCACCACCCGCGACCACCGCGTGCGGCAGCGCGGTCGACGTCCAGCGCTTGCCGTTGACCTTCACCCCCTGTACGTAGATGTTCGCGGCACTGTTCTCCGGGGCCTTGACCACCAGCGTGCGGCCGTTGTCCATCCGCACGGTCGCCTTGGTGAAGAGCGGCGAGCCGATCGCGTACTCCCCACTGCCCATCACCAGCGGGTAGAAACCGAGCGCCGAGAACAGCCACCAGGCGGACTGCTCACCGTTGTCCTCGTCGCCGTGGTAGCCCTGTCCGATCTCGCTGCCCGTGTACAACCGCGACAGCACCTCGCGCACCTTCTCCTGCGTCTTCCAGGGCTGCGAGGCCGCGTTGTACATGTACGTGACGTGGTGGGCGACCTGGTTGGAGTGGCCGTACATGCCCATCCGCACGTCCCGTGCCTCCGTCATCTCGTGGATGACGCTGCCGTACGAGCCGACGAACTCCGGCAACGCGGTCTCGGGCGTCGCGAAGTAGGTGTCGAGCTTCTTCGCCAGACCCGCCCTGCCGCCGTACAGATTGGCCAG
The DNA here is from genome assembly GCF_040300825.1 of Streptomyces sp. NPDC000229. Taxonomy (NCBI): domain Bacteria; kingdom Bacillati; phylum Actinomycetota; class Actinomycetes; order Kitasatosporales; family Streptomycetaceae; genus Streptomyces; species Streptomyces sp. NPDC000229. The sequence continues at coordinate 27,607 of NZ_JBEPEL010000032.1, read as the reverse complement.
GCCCCGGCTGTCCTGCGGAGCGGTGAAGGCGTACCCCCAGCCGTTGGTCTCCGTGTAGTCGTACCCCCACACGCGAGGGTCGTACGACGCCGACGGCACCCGCCACTCGCCCTTCGGGGTCCGGCCCTGGAAGAAGCCGGCGTCCTTGTCGAAGAGCGTGACGTACTGGCGCGCCCGGTTGAGGAAGTACGCCGACTCCTCCTTGTACCGGGCCTTGCCCGTCTTCTTGTGGAGCGCGTCCGCCATCCTCGACAGGCCGTAGTCGTTGAGGTAGCCCTCCAGCGACCACGACAGGCCCTCGTGCGTGGCGGTGGAGGCGTAGCCCAGGAACGGTGACGTCGCCATGCCCTTGCGGCCGACGCCCGACGAGGGCGGTACCACCGTCGCGTTCTTCAGCGCCGCCTCGTACGCCGCCTCCGCGTCGAAGTCGACGCCCTTGACGTACGCGTCGGCGAACGCGACATCGGACGACGTACCCGTCATCAGGTCCGCGTAGCCGGGCGAGGACCAGCGGGAGATCCAGCCGCCGTCCTTGTACTGCTGGACGAAGCCGTCCACCAGCTCGCCCGCCTTACGAGGGGTGAGGAAGGAATACGCGGGCCAGGTCGTCCGGTACGTGTCCCAGAAGCCGTTGTTGACGTACACCTTGCCGTCGACGATCTTCGCGCCCGTCCGGGTCGGGGTGTCCGGGCCGGTCTGCGGCGAGAAGGGGCTGGCGTACCGGTCCTCGCCGTCGACCTTCTCGAAGCCGGAATTGGGATACAGGTACAGCCGGTAGAGGTTGGAGTAGAGGGTGACCAGCTGGTCGCGGGTCGCGCCCTCCACGGTCACCCGGCCGAGGAGCCGCTCCCACGCGGCCTGCGCCCGTGCCCGTACCCGCTCGAAGCCCGTCCCCGGCGGTATCTCCATGGCCAGGTTCCGCTTCGCCTGCTCCACGCCGATCAGCGACGTCGCCATGCGCAGCGTCACCGTCCGGTCCGCGCCCGCGTCGAACCGCAGGTGCCCCTTGACGCCCGCCGACGCGGAGCCGGTGACCGGCGCGTCGAAGACGCCGTACACGAACATCCGGGTCGCGCCGGTCGACAGGCCGCTCTTGACGTCCGAGAAGCCGGTGAAGGACCGGGTGGCGGGATCGAGCGTCAGCCCGCCCTCCTCCGTGACGTTGTCGAACACGACCGACGCGTCCGCGCCCGGATAGGTGAACCGCATCATCGCCGCGTGGTCGGTCGGGGTGATCTCGGCCTTGATGCCGTTCTCGAACGTCACGCCGTAGTAGTGCGGCCTGGCCGTCTCCTTCTCGTGGCGGAAGGGCAGCGCGCGGCGGACACGGTCCGTCTCCGGTGTCCCGGCGGCTGCCGAGGGCAGCAGCTGGAAGGTCTGCCGGTCGCCCATCCAGGGGCTCGGCTCATGGCTGGCGGCGAACGCCTGCACCGTGGGCAGGTTGTCGGCGTTGTTGCCACGGGCGTACTCGTACAGCCAGCTCTTGGACGCGGCATTGGTCACCGGCGTCCAGAAGTTGAAGCCATGGGGCACCGCTGTGGCGGGGAAGGTGTTGCCGCGAGAGAAGGAGCCGCTGGAGTGGGTGCCGCGGACGGTCGAGGCGTAGTCGGAGGGCCGGGCGTGCCGCTTCTCGGGCGCGGCGCGCTTGATCGTGATGTCGTCGATCCAGCCCTGGAACTTCGCAGGGCCCTTGGGGGAGTCGTACGCCACCAGGATCCGGTCCACGGTCCGGCCGGCCGCGACGGCCCCGATCCCGGACGTCACCTGGTTCCACTGGTTGACGTAGAGCCGTTTCGCCGCCCCCTGACCCTGGGGGGTGAGCGCCCCACCGTGGCTGTCCACCGCCCGCAGCTCGCTCAGATGGGTGCCGTCGGTGAAGGCCAGGTCCACGGCGACGTGGGTCGCCGGGTAGTTCAGGTCCGTCTCCGGCAGGGAGGGGAAGATCCGGTACGACAGCTCGGTGTCGCGCCGCACGGCCGTGTGGACGTCGAAGACCTTGTTGTACGAGTAGGCCCGCCCGTCCGGCTTGTGCGTGCCCGCGTACCGCAGCGCCCGCACGCCGGTGAACCCGGCGTTCGCCTTGGCGGTGGGGGAGCCGCCGGGGCCGCGGTCCACGTGGGTGCGCATGTCGGGCGGGACGGGGGCGGAGGTGTCACCGTTCGAGAACTGGACGTCGGCGAGCTGGGTGATGCCCGGCGCGCCGTTGTTCGCCGTGATCTCCAGTCGGTAATGCGCGTACTCCGTTGAATTGTTGAAGTCGTACGTCCGCGTTTCGAAGCGCTTTTCGAATGCCTGCTCCTCGCGGGTGTCCAGGACCTTCCACTCCGTGCCGTCGGCCGAGCCCAGAAGCGTCCAGTTCCTGGGGTCGCGTGGGGCGTGGTCATTGGCGGAGGTCAGCGCGTATGTCACCACCTTGACGGGTTCGTCCAGGTCGAATTCGACCCAGGCGGTGGCGGTGAACGTGAGCCATTTGGTGCTCGGCTGGAGGTCGACCAGGTTCTCCTTGGTCTCCCCGGCGCCGTCGTTCTCGCCGCTGGCGCGCAGCGCGGTGACCTTGTCGGTGACGTTCCCCGGTATCCCCGCAGTGAAGCCGCCGTCCACGCCGGACGCCCGCTTGAGGCCGTCGGCGCCCACGTCGACCGTGTGGCGCCAGTCCGGTGGGCGCTCGTCGGCCTCGAAGGACGAGTGGAACTCCCGTTCCGCCGCGACGGGTTGACTGGGCAGGGCGAGGGCGGTGGCCGTGGGGGTGGCCGCCGCGATCAGCGATACGGCCGCCACGAGGGCGGCCGTACGGGGGAATCGGTGACGGGTTCCGGTTGCGGACGTGCTGGGCTGTCTGGGCTGCATGCCGCGTCCTGCCTCCTGCCGAGAGCGCGTTGGACAACGTTGTCAGGCGATCTGCGCAGGAACCAGTAGGGAGCCAAGTGGCGTGCGGTGTCAAGGGTGTTGTCGGCGCGGGAAGAGTCGATTCAGCCGTTCTGCCGAAAGGTGTGGCCGGGGAATGCGGACCGGGGCCTTCGGTATTTCCCCCAGGTCTCAACTCGGGAAAGACTGCTGACCAAAGTTGCTTTCGATCTTGCTCATGTGACGCGAAGTGGACTATACCTGTCCGGGTCCGAGTGGCATTGCACCATCCAGCACCGCACGAACACCCAGCACCTGCACGACCCAGCAAATGACCGCGGTGGCGGGGCCCTTCGCCTCTGGCGAGCAGGACGGGCGACCGGTACACCGCCTGAGTCCTGGAGAAGGCGAGGACTTGAGCGTGACTCCACCCACGACTGAAGTCGCGGGCTTCCTGCGTCGGTGGCTAAGCCTCCGCGCAGAGGACCAGCCCGGCCCTGTGCAGGACGTTCAGCGCGCCCACGCGGTCGGCGTTCTCCACCAGGCCGCACTTGACGCACTCGAACTTTGCTTGGGTGACGCGGTTCCCCGCTGCGATGTGCCCGCACCCTCCGATCGAGGGTGGGCAGGTGCGGGAGGTGTTGCGGGCGTTCACCGGGATCACGCGGCGAGCGGCACTCTCAGCCTTCTGCGCCAGGATTCCCAGGAAGATTCCCCAACCCGCGTCCAGGATGCTGCGATTCAAGCCCGCTTTCGCGGCAGCCCCGTTCGGCAGGAAGCCGCCCGCCTGTTCGGGGTCGGGCTTGGGTGCGGGCGTCTTGGTCATGCCCGCCGTGTTCAGCTTCTCGTGCCCGATCACGTCGTGCTCACGCACGAGCGCAAGGGCCGTCTTGTGGTGGTGGTCCAGGCGCTGACGCCGGATCTTTGCGTGCAGCTTGGCGACCTTCCGGGCTGCCGCCCGGTGCTTCTTCGTCCGCCGCTTCGTGCGCTTGGGGAATGTGCTCAGGTGCTGCTGCGCGGCAGCCAGCTCCTCGCCCATCCCTTCCAGGAACTTGGGGTTCTCCTTGTGCACCCCGTCGGAGTCGGTGAAGAAGTGCACCGTGCCCATGTCGATCCCGACAATCGACCCGGTGGCAGGAAGCGGCTCGGCGGGTACTTCGTCGCAGGCGAGGACGACGTACCAGCGGCGGCCTTCCCGCTTGAGGCTGATCGTCTTCACCCGGCCCTTGACGGGCCGGTGCTGGTGCACGCGGATGTGCCCGATACCTTGCAGCCGCACGCGGGTCTGCCGGTCGTGGGGCGTGCTGTCCCAGCGGTAGCCGTCCCCGTCCTTCGGGAAGATCACCGTGTCGAAGTGTCCCACGCCCTTGAACCTGGGATAGCCGGGCGTCTGACCGGCTTTCACTCTGCGGAAGAACGCGGCAAACGCCTTGTCCAGCCGGCGCAACGTCGCCTGCTGGGAGGAGAAGGACCAACGTCCCTGACGCTCCGGGTCGAACGCCCGAATCTCCCTGAGCTGTGCGGACTGGTCCCCGTACTTGACGCTGGTCTTCGTCACGTGCCGGTAGGCGTCCCGGCGTTCCTGCAACGCCCCGTTGTAGAGCGAACAGTGATCCCGCAACATCTCGGCGAGCGCGATCGCCTGGCCCACGGTGGGTCGCATGAGGAACTTGTACGCACGTATCAACGCGGCCCACCCCCTCCACGATTCACCTGCTCAATACCGGTGCGTTCACCCTACCGGCCCCCACTGACAACGCAGGGGCTCCGCCGCTGCGCGGCTCCGCTCCAAGGATTCGATTCCCCCACCGGCTATAGCCGGTGGTCCCTCGAAAGAAGGTCTGATGGGATCCACCTCCGCCCGCAACGACGGTGACGGCCTCGGCCGTCGCGACCTGATCAAGCGGTCCGCCGCGCTCGGCCTGATCACCGTACCGACCGCGGGCTTCCTGTCCGCCTGCGCCACCGGCGGTGGCGGCGGCAGCGACAAGGAGACGAAGGCCCCCGGCGGCCCGAAGTCCGAGAAGAACCCGCTCGGTGTCGCCAAGGGCGAGCCGCTGGAGGCGTTCATCTTCAAGGGCGGTCTCGGCGACCAGTACGCGAAGGACGCCGAGGCCGACTACAAGGCGACCTACGGCGCCGAGGTCAAGCACACCGGCACCCAGCAGGTCGGCCCCAAGCTGACCCCGCGCTTCGCGGGAGGCAACCCCCCGGACGTCATCGACAACTCCGGCGCCGACCACCTCGACATGAACAAGCTGTCCACCCAGGGCCAGCTCCAGGACCTCGCCGCGCTGCTCGACGCGCCCTCCATGGACGACCCGGCGAAGAAGGTCCGCGACACGATCCACCCGAGCACCATCGAGAAGGGCAAGCACGGCGACACCTTCGACGTGCTCTACTACGCCTTCACCATCTACGGCACCTGGTACTCCCAGAAGCTGCTCGCCGACAAGGGCTGGGCGTACCCCAAGACCCTCAGCGAGATGGTCGCCCTGTGCGGCGAGATCAAGAAGGCCGGGATCGCCCCCTGGACATACGCGGGCAAGTTCCCTTACTACGTCCACTTCAACCTCTTCGCCCAGATCGCCAAGATCGGCGGCATGGAGAAGTGGATCGCGATCGACAACCTGGAGCCGAACGCCTGGACCTCCAACGACGCGGTCAAGGAGGTCGTCGAGCACTACGAGGAGCTCGCGGCCAAGAAGTACTTCCTCGAAGGCAGCCAGGGCCTGACCCACATCCAGTCCCAGACCGCCTGGAACAAGGGCAAGGCCGTCTTCATCCCCAACGGCTCCTGGGTCGAGAACGAGGCCGCTCCCACCACGCCCGCCGACTTCGGCATGGCCGTCGGCGCGCTCTTCGACGGCACCGGCGACAAGATGCCGCACGGCACGCTGCGCGCCGAGCCGAGCGAGCCGTACATCGTCGCCGCCAAGGGCAAGAACCCGGCCGGCGGCATGGAACTGCTGCGCATCATGCTCTCCAAGAAGCACGCCCAGAACTTCGCGAAGAAGGTGAAGTCCCTGACCTGTGTCATGGACGCCACCCAGGGCATGACTCTCTCGCCGGGTCTCGCCTCAGCCAGCAAGGTCTTCAAGGAGGCGGGGGACAACCTGATCAGCCTTCAGCTCCAGGAGTGGTACCCGGCGCTCACCGACGAGAAGATCGGCGGCCTGACCGGCCAGCTCCTCGCCGGCGAGCTGAGGGCCGCCGACTGGATCAGGAAGACCCAGGCGGAGTGCGACAGGGTGGCCAAGGACGACTCGGTCACCAAGTTCAAGCGCACGGCCTGATGTCCGAGGTATGGATCGCCTGACCTGACAGTTCGAGAAACGAGGGGAAGGGCCGGGGAGCACCATGCAACACGGCAAATACGGATTCATCGTGGGCTTCCTGGCCCTGCCTCTGCTCATTTACGGCGTTTTCGTCATCTCGCCGTTCGTGCAGGCGTTCCAGATCTCGATGACCGACTGGTCCGGCCTGGTGGGCACCGCGGAGTTCGTGGGCCTGGACAACTTCAGCAAGCTGTGGGAGAGCGACGACTTCTGGAACGCGCTGCGCCACAACGTCTACATGCTGGCGCTCGTCCCCGTGGTCACACTCGCGCTGGGCCTCTTCTTCGCCTTCATGCTCAATGTGGGCGGCCGCCGCCGGAAGAACGAGGTGGTCACCGGAGTCGCCGGCTCCAGGTTCTACAAGTTCGTCTTCTTCTTCCCCCAGGTCATCTCCATCACGATCATCGCGGTCATCTGGTTCAACATCTACAACCCCGATCCGAACGACGGCATGCTCAACTCCCTGCTCGGCGCGGTCGGGCTGGACAGCCTGCAGAACTCCTGGCTGGGGGAGAAGAGCCTCGCGCTGTGGTGCATCAGCGCGGTCATGGTCTGGGGCCACGTCGGCTTCTACGTGGTGCTGTTCTCGGCCGCGATGGCCTCCATCCCCCGCGACATGTACGAGGCGGCCCTGCTGGACGGTGCCAACCGCTTCCACACCTTCTTCCGGATCACCCTCCCGCTGCTGTGGGACACGGTCCAGACCGGCTGGGTCTACATGGGGATCATCGCCCTGGACGCCTTCGCGCTGGTCCAGATCATGTCGGTCAACATGGGCGGACCCGACGGCGCCACGGACGTCATGCCGCTGCGGCTATACCTGACGGCCTTCCGGGACAGCCAGTTCGGCTACGCCTCCGCCATGGGCGTCGCGATGCTCATCGTCACCATGACCTTCGCAGTGCTCACGATGCGCTTCGCGCGCCGTGAGCGGATCGAGTACTAGGGGTACGGCGGATGACGACCGAAGAGATCGAAGAGATCGACGGGGTGACCAAGCAGGAGACCGCTCCTGCCAAGGTCACCCGGCAGCTCGGCCCGACGACCGGCCGCACCTCCGAGGGCGGTGTGCTCAACGTCTTCTCCCACGGCATCCTCGTCCTGTGGGCGCTGATGGTGGGCGTGCCGCTGCTGTGGGTGCTGTGGAGCGCGTTCAAGGACAGCAACGGCATCCTGACCGACCCGTGGGGCCTGCCGACCGTCCTGCACTGGGAGAACTGGTCCAACGCGTGGAACGACGCGAACATGGGCCAGTACTTCATCAACACGGCGATCGTGGTGGGCGGGTCCGTCGTCGGCACGATGGTGCTCGGGTCGATGGCCGCGTACGTTCTGGCCCGCTTCACGTTCCCCGGCAACCGGTTCATCTACTACCTGTTCGTCGCCGGCATGTCCTTCCCGGTCTTCATGCTGGTCATTCCGCTCTTCTTCGTCATGCGGGACTTCCCCGGCAGCTCGCTGCTGGCGACGTACCACGGGCTGATCCTGGTCTACATCGCGTACTCGCTGCCCTTCACCGTCTTCTTCATGACGGCGTTCTTCCGTACGCTGCCGACCTCGGTCGCCGAGGCGGCGATGATCGACGGCGCCTCGCACACCCGGACGTTCTTCCAGGTGATGCTGCCGATGGCGAAGCCCGGCCTGATCAGCATCGGCATCTTCAACTTCCTGGGGCAGTGGAACCAGTACCTGCTGCCGATGGTGCTCAATCAGCAGGAGGACAAATACGTCCTCACCCAGGGCCTGGCGATGATCGCGTTGCAGCAGGGTTATGAGAACGACTGGGGCGCGCTGATGGCCGGAATGATGATTGCCATGCTGCCGGTGCTGATCGTGTACTCCGTCTTCCAGCGGCAGGTGCAGTCCGGGCTCACGGCCGGTGCGCTGAAGTAGCTCACGTCACCAAACGAAACGGCTCGTCGGGGGAGCGATCGCTCCCGGCGGGCCGTTTCCATGTGATCTGGCGGTGTATATCCGATTCCTCCGCATCTCATTCGCTCATCGGAGGCCTACAACGCTCAAGGTCTTGACGGGGACCAACCCAAAAGGCTCAGCTTAGAGTTCACATGTTGGAGAAAACGGCAGGAGTGAGTGAGTCGATGGAGACTCCGGGGTCGCAGACATCTCTGCATCGGGCCAATCTTGAGCGGGTCGTGCGCGCGGTGCGTATGGCCGGTTCGCTCACCCAGGCGGAGATCGCCAGGACCACCGGCCTCTCCGCCGCGACGGTCTCCAACATCGTCCGTGAGCTGAAGGACGGCGGCACCGTCGAGGTGACCCCCACGTCCGCGGGCGGACGGCGGGCCCGCAGCGTCTCGCTGAGCGGTGACGCGGGCATCGTCATCGGCGTCGACTTCGGCCACACCCACCTGCGCGTCGCCGTCGGCAACCTGGCCCACCAGGTGCTCGCCGAGGAGGCCGAGCCGCTGGATGTCGACGCCTCGTCCGAGGAGGGCTTCGGCCGGGCGGAAGCGCTGGTCAAGCGGCTGATCGCGGCCACTGGAATCGGTCAGGACAAGGTGGTCGGCGTCGGCCTCGGCGTACCGGGCCCCATCGACGTCTCCTCCGGCACCCTCGGCTCCACCTCGATCCTGCCGGGCTGGACGGGCATCAATCCGAGCGAGGAGCTCGCCGGTCGCCTCGGCGTCCCGGTGTACGTCGACAACGACGCCAACCTCGGCGCCCTCGGTGAGCTGGTCTGGGGCGGTGGCCGCGGGGTCAAGGACCTGGCGTACATCAAGGTGGCCAGCGGTGTGGGCGCCGGTCTGGTGATCGACGGGCAGATCTACCGGGGGCCGGGTGGCACGGCCGGCGAGATCGGCCACATCACGCTCGACGAGTCCGGACCCGTCTGCCGCTGCGGCAACCGGGGCTGCCTGGAGACGTTCACCGCCGCCCGCTACGTCCTGCCGCTGCTCCAGCCCAGCCACGGGGCGGACCTGACCATGGAGCGGGTCGTGCAGCTGGCGCGCGAGGGGGACCCCGGCTGCCGCCGGGTGATCGGGGACGTGGGGCGGCACATCGGCAGCGGTGTGGCCAACCTGTGCAATCTCCTGAACCCGAGCCGCGTCGTCCTGGGCGGCGACCTCGCCGAGGCGGGGGAACTGGTGCTGGGGCCCATCCGCGAGTCGGTCTCCCGGTACGCCATCCCCAGTGCCGCCCGGCAGCTGTCGGTGGCGCCCGGCGCCCTCGGCGGCCGCGCCGAGGTGCTCGGTGCGCTGGCCCTCGTACTGAGCGAAATGGGCGATTCGACCCTCCTGGAGAGCGCCCTCACGCCGGTCACGCCTGCGTTCACTTAGATAACGGATGGCACCGTTGTCATCTCGTTGTCAATTTACTCCTTGACGACGGAGGTGCGGCCGAGTTGACTTCCAGCCACCTCGGCCGCAACGTCGCGGCCTCGTCAGGGAGGCAACCCACATGAACGCAATGACGCGACGCATCGTCATAGGCACGGCAGCGGTATCGATGGCCGCTTCCCTCGCCGCTTGTGGCAAGGCGGGCGACGGTGACAACGGCGGCGGCGGAGGCGACGGCAAGACCATCGGTCTGCTGCTGCCGGAGAACAAGACGACCCGTTACGAGACGTTCGACCGCCCGATCATCGAGGCGAAGATCAAGGCACTGTGCGGCGACTGCGAGGTCAAGTACAACAACGCCGCGCAGGACACCGAGACCCAGAAGAAGCAGTTCGACGGGCTCGTCACGCAGGGCGTCAAGGTGATCATCCTGGACTCGGTCGACTACAAGGCCACCAAGTCCTGGGTGCAGCAGGCCGAGAAGAAGGGCGTGAAGGTCGTCGCGTACGACCGCCTCGCCGAGGGCCCGATCTCCGCGTACGTCTCGTACGACAACGAGAAGATCGGCCGCCTCCAGGGCGAGGGCCTGGTCAAGGCGCTCGGCGCCAAGGCCAAGGAGAGCAACGTTGTCATGATCAACGGCTCGCCGACCGACCCCAACGCCCCGCTGTTCAAGAAGGGCGCCCACAGCGTTCTTGACACCGGTGTCAAGAAGGTCGTCTACGAGCAGGACATCCCGGACTGGTCCCCGGACGAGGCCAACAAGAAGATGGGTGCCGCCATCGACTCCCTGGGCAAGGACGGCTTCCAGGGCGTGTACTCGGCGAACGACGGCATGGCCGGCGGCATCATCACCGCCCTCAAGAAGCAGGGCATCAAGGTCCCGGTCGGCGGCCAGGACGCCGAGCTCGCGGGTCTCCAGCGCATCCTCAAGGGTGACCAGGCCTTCACGATCTACAAGCAGATCAAGCCGGAGGCCGAGACCACCGCGGAGATCGCGGTCCGCCTGCTCAAGGGCGAGAAGATCGACGACCTGACCCCGACGAAGGTCACCAGCCTCACCGGTGAGTTCAAGGACATCCCGGCCAAGCTGTACGACGCGCAGATCGTGACCAAGGAGAACATCGCCTCCACGATCATCGCGGACAAGGTCTACAAGGCCGCGGACATCTGCACGGCCGAGTACAAGGCCGCCTGCGCCGCCGCCGGCATCAAGTAGCCGCCCCGCCCCCTCCCGGACCGGTCCGGCGCCCGCCCCTCCACGCCCCGCAAGCGCGGTCGGGCGCCGGACTCGCCCCCGGGGCCCCGGGCGGCCTGCCGCCAAGCCCCGGCTCGGCCACCGGCCCCGGCCGCCACACCCGCCACCCGGCCACGGCCTCCGGCCTCGGATCCCGGCGGGAGGCCATGGCCACCGGCCTCCAGCGGCAGGTCACGGCCACCCGGCCACCCGGCCACTGGTCCGGCGACCCGGTCTACGGTCTCGGATCCCGACAGGAGCCCACGGCCACCCGACCGCAGCCCCCAGCCACCCGACCCCGGCACCGGCCACCGCTTCCCGGCGACCGGCCACCGCTTCCCGGCGACCGGCCACCGCTTCCCGGCCACCGCTTCCCGGCGACCGGCCTCCAGCCACCGCCACCCAGCCACACAGCCACCCAGCCACCCGGCCTTCCGCCGGCGCCGCCGGGCGGCACTCGCAGTCGCCCGTTCGGCCGCCCGGCCGGACAGGCCCCAAGCCTCTGTGCTCCACGTTCCACCATCCCCGCCGGACAGGCGGCGAAGGAGATGATTCACGTGTTCGCTACGCCCGTGCTGGCGTTGCGCGGAGTCTCCAAGCGGTTCGGCGCCGTCCAGGCGCTCACCGACGTAGACCTTGAGATTCACGCCGGTGAGGTCGTCGCCCTCGTCGGCGACAACGGCGCCGGCAAGTCGACGCTCGTCAAGACCATCTCCGGGGTTCACCCCATCGATGAAGGCGCCATCGAATGGGAGGGCAACGCGGTCCGGATCACCCGGCCGAACGACGCCCAGGACCTCGGGGTCGCCACCGTCTACCAGGACCTGGCCCTCTGCGACAACCTCGACGTCGTCGCCAACCTCTTCCTCGGCAGCGAGCTGAAGCACGCGTCCGTCCTCGACGAGATCGCGATGGAGAAGCGCGCCAAGGAGCTGCTGGACACCCTGTCCATCCGCATCCCCAGCGTCCGCATCCCGGTCGCCGCCCTCTCCGGAGGCCAGCGCCAGGTCGTGGCCATCGCCCGCGCCCTGATCGGCGACCCCAAGATCGTGATCCTGGACGAGCCGACCGCCGCCCTCGGCGTCGAGCAGACCGCCCAGGTCCTCGACCTGGTCGAGCGGCTGCGTGAGCGGGGCCACGGCGTCATCCTCATCAGCCACAACATGGCCGATGTGCGCGCCGTCGCCGACAAGGTCGCCGTCCTCCGCCTCGGCCGCAACAACGGTGTCTTCGACGTCAAGGACACCACCCACGAAGAGATCATCGCCGCGATCACCGGCGCCACGGACAATGCCGTGACCCGCCGCCAGGCGCGTACGGCCACGAAGGAGGACGCGAAGTGAGCGACCTCACCAAGACCCCCGCCCCCGACGCCACGGAGCAGTCCGCGGCGCCCGTCCCGGCCGTCGACCCGCGTCTGCTCGTACGCGAGGAGGGCCTCAAGGGCTACTGGACCGAGTTCACCCGCAAGGTTCGCGGCGGTGAGCTGGGCTCCCTGCCGGTGTTCATCGGCCTGATCGTCATCGCGATCGTCTTCCAGTCGCAGAACAGCAACTTCCTGTCCGCCAGCTCCGTCGCCAACATCGCCGTCTACACCTCAGGCCTCGGCATCATGGCGGTCGGCATCGTCTTCGTCCTGATCCTCGGCGAGATCGACCTCTCGGTCGGTTCCGTGGCGGGCGTCGGCGCCGCCGTCTGGGCGGTGCTCAACGTCAGCAACGGCATGAACGACTGGCTCGCCGTCGCCATCGCCGTCCTCTCCGGCCTCGCGCTCGGCCTCCTCCACGGCTTCTTCTTCGCCAAGATCGGCGTACCGGCGTTCGTCGTCACCCTCGCCGGCTTCCTCGGCTGGAGCGGCCTGCAGATCTGGCTCATGGGCCAGGAGGGCTCCATCAACGCCCCGACCGGCAGCCTGGTCGAGCACCTGACCGGCTACTACTTCGAGGACAAGGCCGCCGCGTACGGCCTCGCCCTGGTCGCCGTCCTCGCCTACGCCGCGTCCCTGCTGCTGGACAGCAAGCGCCGCAAGGCCGCCGCGCTGCCGTCCCGCCCGGTCAGCGAGATCGTGCTGCGCGCCGGCTTCGTCGCCGTCCTGTGCTTCGTCGTGGCGTACGTCCTCAACGAGCCCGCCGGCGCCCGCGGCCTGCCGCTCGCGCTGGTGCTGTTCCTCGCCGTCCTGGTCGTCGCCGACTTCGTCGCCCGCCGCACCACCTTCGGCCGGCAGGTCTTCGCGGTCGGCGGCAACGCCGAGGCGGCCCGCCGCGCCGGTATCAACGTCGACCGGGTCCGCATCCTGGTCTTCGGCCTCTCCGGCCTGCTCGCCGCCTTCGGCGGTCTCTTCGTGGCCAGCCTCTCCGGCGGTGCCACCAAGAGCCTGGGCGGCGGCAACACCCTGATGCTCGTCATCGCGGCCGCAGTCATCGGCGGCACGAGCCTCTTCGGCGGCCGTGGCAAGGTCTGGTCCGCGCTGCTCGGCATGATCGTGATCCAGGCGATCCAGCAGGGCCTCAACATGCTCGGCATGGCGTCCGAGATCCAGTACATGATCACCGGCGCGGTGCTCCTCGCCGCCGTCGTGATCGACTCGGTCTCCCGCCGTACGCAGAAAACCGCAGGTCGCGCGTAGCGTGACCACATCGGTGGCCGGATGTGACCACCGCGATGCCCGGCGCCCTCAACCGGCGCCGGGCATCGCTGCGTCTGAGCCACTGGCGCGACGCGTTACGCACCGCCCGATGACCACCGCCAGGGGCGGAACATTAGACTCGACCAAATCGGCAGCTCGACCAGCTCAACACGCAAGGAGGCACGGGTGGCTCTGCTGACCCGTATCACGGGCCCGCGCGATCTCGACCGGCTCGCCCCGGAGCAGCTGGACCAGCTGGCCGCGGAGATCCGGTCCTTCCTCGTGGAGGCCGTCTCCAAGACCGGCGGCCACCTCGGTCCGAACCTCGGCGTGGTCGAGCTGACCATCGCCCTGCACCGCGTATTCGAGTCCCCGAAGGACAAGATCCTCTGGGACACCGGCCACCAGTCCTACGTCCACAAGCTGCTCACCGGCCGCCAGGACTTCTCCAAGCTGAAGATGAAGGGCGGCCTGTCCGGCTACCCGGCGCGAGCCGAGTCCGAGCACGACGTCATCGAGAACAGCCACGCCTCCACCGTCCTCGGCTGGGCCGACGGCCTCGCCAAGGCCAACGAGGTCCTGGAGCGCAGCGACCACGTCGTCGCCGTCATCGGTGACGGGGCCCTCACCGGCGGCATGGCCTGGGAGGCGCTCAACAACATCGCCGAGGCCAAGGACCGCCCGCTCGTCATCGTCGTCAACGACAACGAGCGCTCCTACGCCCCCACGATCGGCGGCCTCGCCAACCACCTCGCCACCCTCCGCACCACCGACGGCTACGAGCGCTTCCTCGCCCGTACCAAGGAGATCCTCGACCGCACGCCGGTCGTCGGGAAGCCGCTCTACGAGACGCTGCACGGCGCCAAGAAGGGCCTGAAGGACTTCATCGCCCCGCAGGGCATGTTCGAGGACCTCGGGCTGAAGTACGTCGGCCCCATCGACGGCCACGACATCGAGGCGCTGGAGTCCGCGCTGACCCGGGCCAAGCGGTTCGGCGGACCGGTCATCGTGCACTGCCTCACCGAGAAGGGCCGCGGCTACCAGCCCGCCCTCGCCGACGAGGCCGACCGTTTCCACGCCGTCGGCAAGATCCACCCGGACACCGGCCTGCCGATCTCCTCCTCCGGCGCCGACTGGACCGGCGTCTTCGCCGACGAGATGGTCAAGCTCGGCCACGAGCGCGAGGACATCGTCGCGATCACCGCGGCCATGCTCCAGCCGGTCGGCCTCGACAAGTTCGCCAAGGCCTTCCCGGACCGGGTCTACGACGTCGGCATCGCCGAGCAGCACGGTGCCGTCTCCGCGGCCGGTCTCGCCACCGGCGGGCTCCACCCGGTCTTCGCGGTGTACGCCACGTTCCTCAACCGCGCCTTCGACCAGGTCCTGATGGACGTCGCCCTGCACAAGTGCGGTGTGACGTTCGTCCTCGACCGGGCCGGCATCACCGGCACCGACGGCGCCTCCCACAACGGCATGTGGGACATGTCCATCCTCCAGGTCGTCCCGGGCCTGCGGATCGCCGCCCCGCGCGACGCCGACCAGGTCCGCGCCCAGCTGCGTGAGGCCGTCGAGGTGGACGACGCGCCGACCGTCGTGCGCTACTCCAAGGGCGCCGTCGGCCCGGCCGTCGAGGCCGTGGGCCGTATCGGCGGCATGGACGTCCTGCGCGAGGCGGGCACCGACCGGCCGGACGTGCTGCTGGTGTCCGTCGGCGCGCTCGCGCCCATGTGCCTGGAGATCGCCGGCCTGCTCGACCAGCAGGGCATCTCCACCACCGTCGTCGACCCGCGCTGGGTCAAGCCGGTCGACGAGGCCATGGCGCCGCTCGCCGACCGCCACCGCGTCGTCGTCACCGTCGAGGACAACGGCCGCGTCGGCGGTGTCGGCTGCGCGGTCGCCCAGGCGCTGCGCGACGCCGGCGTCGACGTACCGCTGCGCGACTTCGGCATCCCGCCGCGCTTCCTGGACCACGCCTCCCGCAAGGAGGTCATGGCCGAGATCGGGCTCACCGCACCCGACATCGCCCGCCAGGTCACCGGTCTCGTCTCCAAGCTGGACGGCCGGTACGAGGACGCGGAGATCCAGCCCGCCCGCGACTGACACCTGGTGTCCGGATAGGGCCGGTCGGAGTACCCCGAGGGGTTTCCGGCCGGTCCTTTCGTGTGAAAGGGCCCCCCAGGGCGGGCGACGTCCCGCACCCCTCTCGATCATGGGCGGTAGAGGCCGATGGCTACGGAGGTACGCCGGTGAGTATGGGCCAGCAATCACGCGACAGCGGGATGTTCCGGACAAAAAGCATCGAGCAGTCGATCCAGGACACCGAGGAGCCCGAGCACGCACTGAAGAAGTCCCTGTCCGCATGGGACCTGACGGTCTTCGGTGTCGGTGTCATCATCGGCACGGGCATCTTCGTCCTGACCGGAAAGGTGGCCAAGGAGACCGCGGGCCCGGCCACCGCCCTGGCCTTCGTCACGGCCGGCATCGTCTGCGCGCTGGCCGCCCTCTGTTACGCGGAGTTCGCCTCGACCGTGCCGGTGGCGGGGTCGGCGTACACCTTCGCGTACGCCTCACTCGGCGAGCTGCCGGCCTGGATCATCGGCTGGGACCTCGTCCTGGAGTTCGCCCTGGGCACGGCGGTGGTCGCCGTCGGCTGGTCCGGCTACGTACGCTCGCTGATGGACAACGTGGGCTGGCACCTGCCCGCCGGACTGCAAGGGCCGGACGTGGAGGGCGGCACCTTCGACATCCTCGCCTTCCTGCTGGTCCTGGTCCTGACGGTGATCCTGGTGCTCGGCATGAAGCTGTCCGCCAACATCACGGCCATCGTCGTGGCCATCAAGGTCACCGTGGTCATGATCGTGATCATCGCCGGCCTGTTCTTCATCGTGGGCGACAACTACTCGCCGTTCATCCCCGACGCCGTGACCCCACCGACCACGTCCGGCTGGGACGCCCCGCTGGTCCAGACGATCTTCGGCTACGCGCCGACGAACTTCGGCGTCATGGGCATCTTCACCGCCGCGTCCGTCGTCTTCTTCGCCTTCATCGGCTTCGACGTCGTCGCCACCGCCGCCGAGGAGACCAAGCTGCCGCAGCGCGACATGCCGCGCGGCATCCTCGGCTCCCTCTTCATCTGCACGGTGCTCTACGTCGCCGTCTCGCTCGTCGTGACCGGTATGCAGCACTACAGCCGGCTGTCGGTGAGCGCCCCGCTGGCCGACGCCTTCAAGGCGACCGGGCACCCCTTCTACGCCGGTGTGATCAGCTTCGGCGCCGCCGTCGGCCTCACCACCGTGTGCCTGATCCTGCTCCTCGGCCAGACCCGGGTGTTCTTCGCGATGAGCCGCGACGGGCTGCTGCCGCGGTTCTTCTCCGTCACGCACCCGAAGTTCCGCACGCCGTACCGCCCGACCATCCTCCTCGGCGTGCTGATCGCCATCATCGCCGGCTTCACCAGCATCAACGAGCTGGCGACCCTGGTGAACATCGGCACGCTCTTCGCGTTCGTCGTCGTCGCCCTCGGTGTGATCATCCTGCGCCGTACCCGCCCCGACCTGCACCGCGCGTTCCGCACCCCGTGGGTGCCGTTCGTCCCGATCCTCTCGGTCGCCGCGTCGGTGTGGCTGATGCTCAACCTGCCCGGCGAGACGTGGTTCCGCTTCGCCGTCTGGATGGCCGCCGGCATCGTCGTCTACTTCGTGTACGGACGCCCCCACAGCCGCCTGGGCGGTGCCCGGCCCCCGATGGGCGCGAAGGCGCGCTAGCCGTACCAGACCGCTCGCCGCCCCGTTCGCCGTTTGGGCCGTTCGGGGCGGCCGCTCGTAGAATCGCCGGATGACTTCCCCCGGCGACGCCCACGCGGACCACGGCACCGACGACGCCCTGCGGGTGCTGGGCAAGGTCTTCGGTTACGACTCCTTCCGCGGCGAGCAGCGGGAGATCATCGAGCACGTGGTGGGCGGCGGTGACGCCCTGGTCCTCATGCCGACCGGTGGCGGCAAGTCGCTGTGCTACCAGATCCCCGCGCTGGTGCGCCCGGGCGTCGGGGTCGTCATCTCGCCGCTGATCGCCCTCATGCAGGACCAGGTCGACGCGCTGCGGGCGCTCGGGGTGCGCGCCGGGTTCCTCAACTCCACCCAGGACCTGGACGAGCGGCGGCTGGTGGAGGCCGAGTTCGCCGCCGGTGAGCTGGACCTGCTGTACCTGGCGCCGGAGCGGCTGCGGGTCGAGTCCACGCTCCAGCTGCTGCGGCGCGGCACCATCTCGCTGTTCGCCATCGACGAGGCGCACTGCGTCGCCCAGTGGGGTCACGACTTCCGCCCCGACTACCTCCAGCTGTCCACGCTCCACGAGCGGTGGCCGGACGTGCCGCGCATCGCCCTGACGGCGACCGCCACGCGCGCCACCCACGCCGAGATCGCCACCCGGCTGAACCTCGGCGACGCCCGGCACTTCGTGGCCAGCTTCGACCGCCCCAACATCCAGTACCGCATCGCCCCCAAGAACGAACCCAAGCGGCAGCTGCTGGAGCTGATCCGCGGCGAGCACCCGGGCGACGCGGGCATCGTCTACTGCCTGTCGCGGGCCTCCGTCGAGAAGACGGCGGCCTTCCTGGTGGAGAACGGCGTCGACGCCGTCCCGTACCACGCGGGCCTCGACGCCCGGACCCGCGCCGAGAACCAGGCCCGGTTCCTCCGCGAGGACGGGCTGGTGGTGGTCGCGACGATCGCCTTCGGCATGGGCATCGACAAGCCCGACGTACGCTTCGTCGCCCACATCGACCTGCCGAAGTCCGTGGAGGGCTACTACCAGGAGACCGGCCGCGCCGGGCGCGACGGGCTGCCCTCCACGGCGTGGCTGGCGTACGGGCTCCAGGACGTCGTCCAGCAGCGCAAGATGATCGACGGCTCCGAGGGCGACGCCGAGCACCGCCGCCGGCTCGCCGCGCACCTCGACGCCATGCTGGCCCTGTGCGAGACGGTCGAGTGCCGCCGGGTGCGCCTGCTGGCGTACTTCGGCCAGGAGTCCACCGCGTGCGGGAACTGCGACACCTGCCTGTCGCCGCCGAAGTCCTGGGACGGCACGATCGCCGCGCAGAAGCTGCTGTCGACGATCGTCCGGCTCAAGCGGGAGCGGAACCAGAAGTTCGGCGCGGGCCAGATCATCGACATCCTGCTCGGCCGCAAGACGGCGAAGGTCATCCAGTTCGACCACGACGCCCTGAGCGTCTTCGGGATCGGCACCGAGCTGAACGAGTCCCAGTGGCGCGGCGTCGTGCGCCAGCTGCTCGCCCAGGGCCTCCTCGCGGTCGAGGGCGACTACGGCACGCTCGTCCTGACCGACACCTCCGCCGACGTCCTCGGCGGCCGCCGCGAGGTCCTGCTGCGCAGTGAGCCGGAACGCCCGGCGCGTGCGCCCAAAACGCCCAAGCGCGCCCCGGTCGCCGACCTCCCCGAGGAGGCGCTCCCGGTCTTCGAACGGCTCCGCGCCTGGCGCGCGGCCACCGCGAAGGAGCAGGGCGTCCCCGCGTACGTCATCTTCCACGACGCGACTCTCCGCGAGATCGCCGCGGCCCCGCCCGCGACCCTCGCGGAACTCGGCACCGTCAGCGGTGTGGGCGAGAACAAACTCGCCAAGTACGGCGAGGCCATCCTCGCCGCGCTCGCCGAG
Organism: Streptomyces sp. NPDC000229; assembly: GCF_040300825.1. NCBI lineage: Bacteria > Bacillati > Actinomycetota > Actinomycetes > Kitasatosporales > Streptomycetaceae > Streptomyces > Streptomyces sp. NPDC000229. The sequence goes on along the minus strand of NZ_JBEPEL010000032.1, from coordinate 8,593 downwards.
GCCTGACGCCCCGGCGCGGCCCCACCTCCCTCCGGGCGGTGCCTGCCCCCTGTTGTGGGCATTCGTCCCCTGGGGCGGGACGGGTGGGCACAACGGGACCGGGGCGGTGCCCTTGTGGCGGTTCCTCCCGGGGCGGTGATCGTTCCCGGTTCGCCCAGGGGTGTGCGGGTCGGTGGCCTGCCAGGGGGCGGTGGGGGTCGGGGCACGGCCCCGGAAACGGCGACGGGCCGCAGGGGACACCCCCTGCGGCCCGTCGCCCTGTGCCGTTACGCCGGGACGCTCGCCACGCCCTGCTCCAGGAAACGCTTGCCGTTCACGCGCTCCGAGACGCCCTCGCGGTCCAGGTACGGCGTGATGCCGCCCAGGTGGAAGGGCCAGCCAGCGCCCGTGATGAGGCAGAGGTCGATGTCCTGCGCCTCGGCGACGACGCCCTCGTCCAGCATCAGGCCGATCTCCTGCGCCACCGCGTCCAGGACGCGGTCCCGCACCTGCTGCTCGGTCAGGACGACATCGCCCTGCTTCAGCAGCGCCGCGACCTCGGGGTCCAGCTCGGGCTTGCCCGAGTCGTAGACGTAGAAGCCGCGCTTGCCCGCCTCGACGACGGCCTTGAGGTTCGGGGAGACCTTGAAGCGGTCCGGGAAGGCGCGGTTCAGGGTCTCGGAGACGTGCAGACCGATCGCCGGGCCGACCAGCTCCAGGAGAACCAGCGGCGACATCGGCAGACCGAGCGGCTCGATGGCCTTCTCCGCGGTCTCGACCGGCGTGCCCTCGTCGATGACGTTCTGGATCTCGCCCATGAAGCGGGTGAGGATGCGGTTCACGACGAACGCCGGGGCGTCCTTCGTCAGCACGGCCGTCTTCTTCAGCTTCTTCGCGACACCGAACGCGGTCGCCAGCGACGCGTCGTCGGTCTGCTCACCGCGGACGATCTCCAGCAGCGGGAGGATCGCGACCGGGTTGAAGAAGTGGAAGCCGACCACACGCTCCGGGTGCTGGAGCTTGGAGGCCATCTCCGACACCGACAGCGACGAGGTGTTGGTGGCGAGGATCGCGTGCGCCGGGGCGACCGCCTCGACCTCCGCGAACACCTTCTGCTTGACCGACATCTCCTCGAACACGGCCTCGATGATGAAGTCCGCGTCCGCGAAACCGGCGGCCTTGTCCAGGACGCCCGAGACCAGGCCCTTGAGGCGGTTGGCCTTGTCCTGGTTGATACGGCCCTTGCCGAGCAGCTTGTCGATCTCGCCGTGGACGTAGCCCACGCCCTTGTCGACGCGCTCCTGGTCGATGTCCGTCAGGACGACCGGGACCTCCAGGCGGCGCAGGAACAGCAGCGCCAGCTGCGAGGCCATCAGACCGGCGCCGACGACGCCGACCTTGGTGACCGGGCGGGCCAGACTCTTGTCCGGCGCGCCGGCCGGGCGCTTGGCGCGCTTCTGGACCAGGTTGAAGGCGTAGATGCCGGAGCGCAGCTCGCCGCCCATGATGAGGTCGGCCAGGGCCGTGTCCTCGGCGTCGAAGCCCTTCTGGAGGTCGCCGTCCTTGGCCGCCTCGATGATGTCCAGGGCGCGGTACGCGGCCGGGGCCGCACCGTGCACCTTGGAGTCCGCGATGAACCGGCCACGGGCGACCGCCGCGTCCCAGCCCTCGCCGCGGTCGACGTCGGCGCGCTCGACCACGATCTCGCCCTTGAGGACGGACGCGGTCCACAGCAGCGACTGCTCCAGGAAGTCCGCGCCCTCGAAGATCGCGTCGGCGATCCCCAGCTCGTAGACCTGCTTGCCCTTGAGCTGCTTGTTCTGGTTGAGCGAGTTCTCGATGATCACCGAGACCGCGCGGTCGGCGCCGATCAGGTTCGGCAGGATGGTGCAGCCGCCCCAGCCGGGAACCAGACCGAGGAAGACCTCGGGCAGCGAGAACGCCGGCAGGGCCGCCGACACGGTGCGGTAGGTGCAGTGCAGACCGACCTCGACACCGCCGCCCATCGCCGCGCCGTTGTAGTACGCGAAGGTCGGCACGCCCAGCGCCGACAGGCGCTTGAAGACGTCGTGGCCGCCCTTGCCGATGGCCAGCGCGTCCTCGTGGCGCTTCAGCAGCTCCACGCCCTTGAGGTCGGCGCCGACGGCGAAGATGAACGGCTTGCCGGTGATGCCGACACCGACGATGGTGCCCTCGGCCGCCTCCTTCTCGACCTGGTCGATGGCGGTGTTGAGGTTCGCCAGGGACTGCGGGCCGAAGGTGGTCGGCTTGGTGTGGTCGAAGCCGTTGTCCAGCGTGATCAGCGCGAACCGGCCGGCCCCGAAGGGCAGGTCGAAGTGGCGTACGTGGGCGCTGGTGACGACCTCGTCCGGGAACAGCTCGGCCGCACCCTTCAAAAGCTCAGCGGTGGTGCTCACTTGCTGCCTCCGTCGAAGTGGGGGTTCTCCCAGATGACCGTCGCGCCCATGCCGAAGCCGACGCACATGGTGGTGAGGCCGTAACGGACCTCCGGCTGCTCCTCGAACTGCCGCGCCAGCTGCGTCATCAGACGTACGCCGGAGGAGGCGAGGGGGTGGCCGAAGGCGATCGCGCCGCCGTACTGGTTGACGCGCGCGTCGTCGTCGGCGATGCCGTAGTGGTCGAGGAAGGCCAGGACCTGGACGGCGAAGGCCTCGTTGATCTCGAAGAGGTTGATGTCCTCGATCGACAGGCCGGCCTTGGCCAGGGCCTTCTCGGTCGCCGGGATCGGGCCGTAGCCCATGACCTCGGGCTCGACGCCGGCGAAGGCGTAGGAGACGAGGCGCATCTTGACCGGCAGGCCGTTCTCGCGGGCGAAGTCCTCGGACGCGATGATCGACGCGGTGGCGCCGTCGTTGAGGCCCGCGGCGTTACCGGCGGTGACGTTGCCATGGACGCGGAACGGCGTCTTGAGGTTCGCCAGCGACTCCAGGGTCGTGCCCGGGCGCATCGGCTCGTCGGCGGTGACCAGGCCCCAGCCGGTCTCGCCGGCCTCGGCGTTGGTGCGGCGCACCGAGATCGGCACCAGGTCGGCCTGGATCTTGCCGTTGGCGTACGCCTTGGCGGCCTTCTCCTGGGAGCGCACGGCGTACTCGTCGGCGCGCTGCTTGGTGATGTGCGGGTAGCGGTCGTGCAGGTTCTCCGCCGTCATGCCCATGAACAGGGCGGACTCGTCGACCAGCTTCTCGCTGACGAACCGCGGGTTCGGGTCGACGCCCTCGCCCATCGGGTGGCGGCCCATGTGCTCGACACCACCGGCGATGACGGCGTCGTACGCGCCGAAGGCGATGGAACCGGCGACCGAGGTCACAGCGGTCAGCGCGCCCGCACACATGCGGTCGATGGAGTAGCCGGGCACCGACTGCGGCAGGCCCGCCAGGATGCCGGCGGTACGGCCGATGGTGAGGCCCTGGTCACCGATCTGGGTGGTCGCGGCGATGGCGACCTCGTCGATCTTCGCCGGGTCCAGACCGGGGTTGCGGCGCAGCAGCTCCCGGATGGCCTTCACGACGAGATCGTCGGCGCGGGTCTCGTGGTAGATGCCCTTCGGGCCCGCCTTGCCGAACGGGGTGCGGACGCCGTCGACGAAGACGACGTCCCTGACGGTACGAGGCACGATGGCTCTCCTCCAGGTGCGGGATGGCACTGCACTGCTGCGGCACGCGGCTAAGCGCGCGCTTGTACGCCCCATGCTACTTACGAGTAACCAAGCTGCACAGTCCCCCCGCCCGGAGCGGTGAACGTCACACTGCGTGGCTACGAAAGAAGGGTGCCCCCTCCGCCGGAGGGGGCACCCTTTTTCTCCTGGTCTCTCCGTTCAGGCCTTCGCGCCGTTCAGCGCCGCGACCAGCACCGGTGTGACCTGCTCGATCTGCCAGGCCCGCGCCCCGTACCCGGCGAGCGCGCCCGCCACCGACTCGGCCGTGACCTCGGCGGGCGGCTCCCAGCACACCCGGCGCACCGTGTCGGGCGTGATCAGGTTCTCCGGCGGGAGGTTCAGCGACTCGGCGAGCGCGGAGACGGCCGTACGGGCTGCGGAGAGGCGCGCCGCGGCCGCCGGGTCCTTGTCCGCCCAGGCGCGCGGCGGGGGCGGGCCCTGCAAGGGCTGGCCCGGCTGCGGCAGCTCGGCGTCCGGCAGGGCCTTCGCCCGGTCCACCGCCGCCTGCCACTGCTCCAGCTGTCGGCGCCCCATACGGTGGCCGAACCCAGGCAGCGCGGTCAGCGCGTGCACATTGGCCGGCACGGCAAGAGCGGCCTCGACGATCGCGGCGTCGCTGAGCACCTTGCCGGGCGACACATCACGCCGCTGGGCGATCCGGTCGCGGGCCGTCCACAGCTCCCGTACGACCGCCATCTGGCGGCGCCGGCGGACCTTGTGCATGCCGGACGTCCGGCGCCAGGGGTCCTTGCGGGGCGGGGGCGGCGGGGCGGAGGCGATGGCGTCGAACTCCTGGTACGCCCACTCCAGCTTCCCCTGCCGGTCCAGCTCCTTCTCCAGCGCGTCACGCAGGTCGACGAGCAGTTCGACGTCCAGCGCGGCGTACCGGAGCCAGGGTTCGGGCAGCGGGCGGGTGGACCAGTCCACCGCGGAGTGGCCCTTCTCCAGGGCGTATCCCAGCACCGACTCGACCATCGCGCCGAGACCGACCCGCGGGAACCCCGCGAGGCGGCCGGCCAGCTCCGTGTCGAACAGCCGGGTGGGAACCATGCCTATTTCGCGCAGGCACGGCAGGTCCTGGGTGGCGGCGTGCAGGATCCACTCCGCGCCGGCCAGGGCCTCACCGAGGCCGGAGAGGTCCGGGCAGCCGACCGGGTCGATCAGGGCGCTGCCCGCGCCCTCACGGCGCAGCTGCACGAGGTAGGCCCGCTGGCCGTAGCGGTAGCCCGACGCGCGCTCGGCGTCGACGGCGACGGGGCCGGTGCCACGCGCGAAGGCGGTGATCACCTCGGCGAGGGCATGCTCGTCGGCCACCACGGGCGGGATGCCCTCGCGGGGCTCGAGCAAGGGGATCGGCGTCTCTTCGACTACGCCGTCTGCGACGCCGTCGTCCGGAGGGCCGCCCCCGGTGGTTCGCAGTGCTGTCTCTGCTGCGGTCTCTTGGGCGTCGGTCACCTGTCAAGGGTATCTGTGAACGGCAAGCGCCCGCCGACGGAACGTTCCGTCGACGGGCACTGGGGTGAGGTGGACCGGTCAGTGGATGATGCCCGTACGAAGTGCCACGGCGACCATTCCGGCCCGGTCGCCGGTGCCGAGCTTGCGGGCGATGCGGGCCAGGTGGCTCTTGACGGTCAGCGCGGACAGGCCCATCGATACGCCGATGGCCTTGTTCGACTGACCCTCGGCGACCAGCCGGAGCACCTCGACCTCGCGGCCGGAGAGCTCCCGGTAGCCGCCCGGGTGGCTCGGAGCACCGGGGGGACGGCGGTGCAGCCGGGCGGCCGCGGCGCCGATGGGGGCGGCGCCGGGTCGGGTCGGGTGACCGATGTTCGTACGCGTACCGGTGACGACATAGCCCTTGACGCCCCCGGCGAGCGCGTTGCGTACGGCACCGATGTCGTCGGCCGCCGAAAGGGCGAGCCCGTTGGGCCAGCCGGCGGCACGGGTCTCGGACAGCAGGGTGAGCCCGGAGCCATCGGGCAGGTGGACGTCGGCAACGCAGATGTCGCGCGGGCTGCCGACGCGGGGACGAGCCTCCGCGATGGACGACGCCTCGATGACGTCACGCACTCCGAGAGCCCACAGGTGGCGGGTGACGGTGGAGCGGACGCGCGGGTCGGCCACGACGACCATGGCCGTCGGCTTGTTCGGGCGGTAGGCGACCAGGCTTGCGGGCTGCTCGAGGAGAACGGACACCAGGCCTCCTGGGAAGGTGCGGGACACAGCCGGCTCGGGGGAGAAGCCGGGCGAACCGTATTTGAAGGGTCACAGACCTCTTCGGCAGCCCGGGGGTCCGCCTTTAGGGGAAGATCACGATTTAGTGAGTAACAATTGGGGCAATTCGGACAGGCGATCGATCATCCTACGAGCGCCCCATCCTGCGCGGGGCGCCCGCCGCGGCCGGCGGGAGCACGCCCCCGGGCGCTGGACGGCCCCGGAAACGGCGCCCGGTCCGCGGCACGGCAGGCGCCGCAGCCTACGCGCTCGCCGCCCGGCCGCGGCGCGGGTGGCGAACCACGAGGCGCCGCCTTGACGCCCGTCGGTGCCGCCCCCGGCGTCGGTGCCGTCCCCGGCCCGGGTGCCGCCCCCGGCCCGGGTGCCGTCCCCGGCCCGGTCGCGTCCCCCCGACGGGTGCGGGCCTGGACGTCCACGCCCACCGTTGTGGGCGGTCCCGAGAGCGGGGAGGGTGGGCGCAACGGAGTCGGGGCGGTGCCTGCTAGCGGTGCCCCACGGGGCGGTGCCCCCACGGGGCGTCCCTCTCTTGGTGCCTCGCGGTGCCGGCGGGCACGCCCGGCTGTGGGGGGCGGGGCCCCTCCGGGCTCACCTCCTCGAGGCCGGCGGCCTTGGGTTACGGGTGAGGGAGCCCGGCCTTTGCCGCCAACCTCTGCGGGGGCGACCCTGCACGGCCCCACCCCGGTGGGAGGCCGGCTGCGGGTCGTGGGTGGTGGCCACGGCGCATTCCGGTGGGGGGCCGGGTGCGGGTTGGTGGGCCCTGCCCAGGTGGGAGGCCTACGGGTGCTGGGGGCCGCGGCGCTGGGGGAGGGAGACCACCGCCGCCGAGCCCGGGTCGAGCGGCCCGGGTACCGACGGCGGGAGGCCCGCGATCTGGCACAGCAGGTCGCACCAGGCCGCCAGGTGCGCCGCCGTGTCCGGCACCCCGCCGCGGCCCTCACGTGGCGTCCAGGACGCCCGGATCTCGATCTGCGTCGCCGGGCGGCGCTCCGCGAGTCCACCGAAGTAGTGAGACCCCGCACGGGTGACGGTGCCCGAGGCCTCCTCGTACGACAGGCCCCGCGCCTCCAGCGCGCCCGTCAGCCACGACCAGGACACCTCCGGCAGCAGAGGGTCGGCCGCCATCTCGGGCTCCAGCTCCGCGCGTACCAGCGTCACCAGTCGGAAGGTGCCCTGCCAGGCCTCGTGCCCCGCCGGGTCGTGCAGCAGCACGAGGCGGCCGTCCGCCAGGTCGTCGTCGCCGTCCACGACCGCCGCCTCCAGGGCGTACGCGTACGGGGCCAGCCGCTGGGGCGGACGGGACGGATCCACCTCGATCTCCGGCCGCAGCCGCGCCCCGCGCAGCCCGTCGACCGCCAGCCGGAAGGCGGGCGGGACGGACGTACCCTCCCTGTCGTCCGTTCCTTCGGCGTCGTCGGAGTGATCGGAGAACTGTCCCTGAGCCGCAGCCATGCGGGGAAGAGTAGGCGGAAGGACGGCCCCGCGCAGGGAGGGACACCCTCACCACGCCAGCCGCTTGGCCGTACATGCGAAGATTCTGGGCGTGAGTGCCATTGACAGCCCTTCGGGCCAGCAGACGAAGACCTACGACTCCGCGTTCCTGAAGGCGTGCAGGCGCGAGCCCGTGCCGCACACGCCCGTGTGGTTCATGCGGCAGGCGGGACGCTCGCTGCCCGAGTACCTGAAGGTCCGCGAGGGCATCCCCATGCTCGAGTCGTGCATGCGGCCCGAGCTGGTCACCGAGATCACCCTCCAGCCGGTACGGCGGCACAAGGTCGACGCCGCGATCTTCTTCAGCGACATCGTGGTGCCGCTCAAGGCCATCGGCGTCGACCTCGACATCAAGCCCGGCGTCGGCCCCGTCGTCGCCGAGCCGATCCGTCGTCGGGCGGACTTGGAGCGGCTGCGTGACCTCACGCCCGAGGACGTCTCGTACGTCACCGAGGCCATCGGCATGCTCACCGGCGAGCTCGGCACCACGCCGCTCATCGGCTTCGCCGGCGCGCCCTTCACCCTCGCGAGCTACCTCGTCGAGGGCGGCCCGTCCCGCAACCACGAGCACACCAAGGCCCTCATGTACGGCGACCCCGAGCTGTGGGCCGACCTGCTGGACCGGCTCGCCGACATCACCGCCGCCTTCCTGAAGGTCCAGATCGAGGCCGGCGCCTCCGCGATCCAGGTCTTCGACTCCTGGGTCGGCGCCCTCGCCCCCGCCGACTACCGCCGCTCGGTCATGTCGGCCTCCGCGAAGGTGTTCCGGGCCGTGGAGGAGTACGGCGTACCGCGTATCCACTTCGGTGTCGGTACGGGCGAGCTGCTGGGCCTCATGGGCGAGGCGGGCGCCGACGTCGTCGGTGTCGACTGGCGCGTCCCGCTGGACGAGGCCGCCCGCCGCGTCGGCCCCGGCAAGGCGCTCCAGGGCAACCTCGACCCGGCCGTCCTCTTCTCCACCCCCGAGGCGGTCGAGACCAAGGCCCGCGAGGTCCTGGACGCCGCCGCCGGGCTGGAGGGCCATGTCTTCAACCTCGGACACGGCGTCCTGCCGACCACCGACCCGGACGCCCTGACCCGGCTCGTGGAGTACGTCCACACGCAGACCGCCCGCTGACGCCTAGTGACGTGAGTCAGAGATCTTCCGGTAGTTCTCGCACGCCGTCCGGCTTGCCAGCGACACGGCTTCTCGCCGCCGGGCGCGGTCTGAAGGGG
>NZ_JBEPEL010000031.1:0-71756 GCF_040300825.1 Streptomyces sp. NPDC000229 | reverse complement strand
CACGGCTTCTCGCCGCCGGGCGCGGTCTGAAGGGGCATGGACATCCGGGTTGCGCGGCGCCGATCTAACGAAGAATCTCTGACTCAGGTCACTAGTGGGGGTCTGCTGCTGTCGGCAGGGTGGAGCATGTTGCGCGCAGCCCGGGACGAGGATGGGCTGAGGCACGCACGGCGCACGGGTGTCGGCACTGCGCTCACGTTCCTGATCATCGACCTGGTGTATGTGCCGCAGGGCCGGATCCGCGCCACCTACCTGATGGATGCGGCGAAGGAAGCCGCCTGGCTCGCCGCCTGGTGGCAGGCCGACCGGCTGGACGGTGACGGCGGCCGCCATGGGAGGTCGGCTGAACGTCGGCGCAAGAAGAGCAGGACGACCCGGAGGTGTCCTTCGGGCGGGCGACACTACTGACGGTGAGTTCAGATGCTTCGTCGCCAAACGCCAGCAGCTTTCCCGTAGGCCCTGTCGGCCCGGACGGTCGTGATCAGCGCACCCCCGACAGGGCGCGGCCCCCTACACCTGCCCACCTCCCCGGCCGGGGACTAGGCCGTGTCCCGTGGATCACCACATGAGGTAATTGAGGAATGAGCTACTTCATGTACAACGTCATGGGCGGGACGATCGATGAGCCTGATCCGGAGACGATGGGGCGAGTGCTCGACGGTCTAACGCAGGCCGATGACGAGCACCCCGATGTCTCGCTCACCCATGAGAGCGGGTGGTGCCTCAGCGCGTTCAGCGGCGGTCTGCTGGTCTGGGAGAACCCGGATGAGGATTCAGTAGCCCCGGGAGAGATGCGCGATGTCGCCCGAGAGGAGATTCTCCGGCTCTTCGGACTGCTGGCGGCGGGCGACATCGCATCGGTTGAGGCGCTCCCTTGGCAGAGGTGACCAGCCTTACCGTCAGGTTCGTACCCAGAGGAAGATTGCCGCGACCTGAAGTGCCGCGAGGTAGTGCACGGCGAGCTTGTCGGTACGAATGAATACCGCGCCACTGCTTGAGCCGGTTGATGCATCGCTCGACAGTGTTGCGGTGCTTGTATGCCTGGCGGTCGAAGCTGGGTGGGCGGCCGCCTCGCGAGCCGCGCCGCTTGCGGTTGGCGATCTGGTCCGCAGGTTCCGGGATCACCGCAGTGATGCCGCGACGGCGCAGATGGGTGCGGATCGCGCGGGAGGAGTATGCGCGATCCGCGCTCACACTGTCCGGTCTCGTCCTGGGCCTGCCGTTCCCGATTCTGGGCACGCGGATGCCGGCCATGACCGCCTCGAAAATAGACAGAGTCGTGGCGGTGTCCAGCTGCGACCAGCAGCGACAACGGACGGCACCGGCCGTCGGATGCCAGGTGGACTTTGGTCGTCAGCCCGCCGCGGGACCGCCCGAGAGCGTGGTCGTCCGGTTCGCCCACTGGAGCCCCTTTTTGCGGGCGCCGGCGGCGTGCTGGTGAGCGCGCACGGTGGTGGAGTCCACGCTCACCAGCCAGTCGATGTCTCCGGCTGCGTCGGCCTGGGCCTGGAGTTCGGTCAGGATCCGTTGCCAGGTGCCGTCCTTCGCCCACCGTCGGAAGCGGTTGAAGACCGTCTGCCAGGGACCGAACCGCTCGGGCAGGTCCCGCCACGCGTTGTTGCCCCGGTACTTCCACGCCACCGCGTCGATGATCACCCGATGGTCCCGCCATCGACCACCACGGGGCGGATCGGGCGGCAACAGGTCCCGGATCCGCTTCCAGCCCTCATCGCTCAACCCGCCCCTGGACTCCACGTCGGATCAAACGACCATCTGATCCACGGGACACTGCCTAATGCCCAGGCCACGCACACCCTGCGCTCTCCCTCCTCCGGGATGGCTGCCACCAAGGGAGCCCTAGCTTGTTGTCCGGTGTCGCCCGCGCCCGCTGGTGCCGTTGTGGTAGGTGCGGAAGAGGAGCAGGGAGGCAATGGACAGGGCGATCAGGACGCTGCCCGCCGCGACGTCGAATACGGGGGCGCCGTCGGTGAAAACGGCGGTGTTGCGCAGACCGAGCAGCCACGGAGAAGCGACGAGCCAGGCGCCGGCGGCCAGGATGAGCAGGTCCGACCACCGGCCCAGGTGCCACTTGAACCGGGCCATCGCTACGAACAGGACGATCATGCCCACCCCGAGCTCATTGCGGTGAGCGTCCTTGGCGCTCGTGGGCAGACCGGTGACCCACGGGGCGACGAACAGGGCGACAGCCGTGAGGGCCATCAGCCCACTGATGAGCTGATCTCGTTGTCCTTCCCGCAGTACCCGTCGCACCTCCGGCGCCATGGACGCTTGCCGTGTGCTGAGTGCTTTCCCGGCCATGCCGAACACCTTTCTCACGTGGTACGCAACCGTTCACGCCACGCGCCCCTCGGTTTGCGTCCCTGCCAGATGCCGGAGCCGTGCTTCGACCCGCCCATCGACAATCCGCGTGTCGAAGCACGGCTGGGGTGCAGTCGCAGGGCCGTGAATATTCCAGCCGTCGGCCAGCCGGAAGACGCTGCCGTGCCAGGGGCAGCGCACGCAGCTGTCCACAATCTCGCCCTCCGACAGTGGCCCGGCCATATGGCTGCACCGGTCGGCCAGCACATGGACGGCACCTGTCGCCTCCCGGAGCACCATGACCGCCACTTCGCCGATATGACGCCGCACCGGCTGACCGGCAGGGATGCCGGTCACGTCGCCCACGACGTGCCAGCCGGGCTCGACCATGTGCGATACCTGCTCGGCGTGGTTCGCGCCGGACGCCTGACGGTAGGCGAGGTGACCGCCCAGCGCGCCGCCGACGGCGACGGCCGACAGCCCGGCCATTCCCAGCGCCTTGCCCCGCCATACCCGTCCGCGGCGCCTGGCGGCATATGAAGCCGCGTACAGGGCGACGGCGGTGATGTTGGTGGCCGCGTGCACCAGCCCGACGCGCTGTTGCTGCCTGGGCAGCTCGGCCCAGTCGGTCCAGCCGGCCACCGCCGCCGGCCCCGCTGCGGCGAGCCCGACCCCGATCAGGGTCCGCGCTGCGCGGCGGTGGCCGGGCAGCGCATCGAGCACCGCTGCCGACAGCCACGAACCGATGGGCACCTGCACCATCAGGGGATGCACCGGATGGCCAAGCCAGCGCCCGTGCAACACATCCCGGCCGGATCCCAGCGGCGCCGCCCGCACCGCCGCCCGCACCACGATGATCAACCAGTCAGCTCCCGGCCACCGCTCCAGCCGGTCCACGCCCCGAAGGACGCGACCGGGCCCCTGGGCCGACGGCAAGAGCCGCCCAGCTGCCGCACTCACGCGATAACGCTTGAACGATCGCTCCATGCCGCAGCGGGTAGCCCCTCAGGCCCGGAGGAAACAGCCGACCGAGACCGGCACGGTCAGCGGCCCCGCCGCAGGACTCTGGCAACGAGCCACACCAGACCGACGCACGCCCCCGTCGCCGTAAGCGTCCAGCCCCGCAGCACCCGCACTCCGGTCGGCAGCAGATCACGTACCCGGTCGACGGCACTCAGCGGTATCCCGAGGACGGCGTTGCCCGGAGGTCGCCGTGGCACCACCGGGTGCGGATGCGTCGGCGCCGTGCGGCGAACCGTCTCCCACGTCGTCCCCAGCCTGCGCAAGCGGGCGGTATCGAGTGATTCCTGCAAGCGTGGCAAGAGCAGGTCCTCCTCGTCACGGATGTCCTGCCGGATCAGTGCGAACGTCTCAGCGGCCAGCTCATCGTGACGCGGATCGTCCGGGCCGATCCTCTCCATCTCGGTGACAAGATCGTTGATCTGCTGATGCTCGTTTTCGACCTTCGCGGTCAGCTCATCCCCATCTGGAGCCAAACGGCGCAGTGCAGGCCACAGCACGGTCTCCTCGGCGAAGGCATGGCTGAAAGTCAGCTGGACGATAGCCTTGAAGGTCTTGTGCCGTTCTTCACCAGATCCCCCGCCAGACTCGTACAGCCGCATGAGGCGGTCCAGCTCGGCGTGGTCACGGCGTTGACGGACCAGGACGCTGGCGTTACCGCCGAGCTCCTCGATGCCCTGCTCCTTGATCGACTGGGTCATGGCCGACCTCCCTTGGTCACCGTGTCAGGAGCTACGGCGGGCGGAGAGTGATGGCACGCGGCTCAGCGCCTGGTGCCGCCCGCCCTCAGCACACCATTGCGGCTACCCACCAACGCCGCCGTCAGCCACCCGGAGCACACCAAATGGATGGATACGTCGGTGTGCACTTCACCCATCCCTCGAAGGAAAACCCGAGGACACTAGCCAGCATCCGCTCGGCGGCGGCCACGAACCGGCCGCCGACCCCTCCTATGCGAGCGCCACGAGGACCGGAACACATGAAGACCGTCCTACCGTGTCGGTGATCCTCAGCCGCCGAACTCGAGACAAGGCTTGTTCACCGTGGTGAGTACTTGCCGTAGGCATCCGCATCACCGGTGGTCGCCCATCACGGTCGGTGCCGAATGTCAGGCGCCTCCGCGCCCTACGTCGAGGACCGGGGAACTGAGCGTGCAGATCGACCACGTCCACGTTGCCCGTGGGGCCCGAACGGCTTGCGCCGGGTGCTCGCCGTGTCGTGGGCCGGTGACCCCCACGGAATGAGTCGTGGCCCTCCGACCACGCGGCCGTGGTCGCGGACCTGGACGACGGCGGCCGTACTAGATTCCCGGCCGACATGATCAAACCCGCGATACCGCCGCCTCGGCGACTATCAGCCGTTGGAGGGCTGTGCACCTTCTCCGAACGATGGGACGTCGCCGACGGTGATGTCCAGGCGCAGCCGTACGAGGCGCAGTGGGTGACGCCAGGCGCCCCGATCGATCGCCGCGTCGGCGTCGACTTCCACGACCACCTCGGGGACCACCAGGGTGACGTCCAAGGGTTCGCGGCTGCGCCAGGTGGAGGAGAAGCGGGCACCGGTCCACGGATGATCCGGGGCCGGCTGGCCGGAGGCGACCGGCGAGCTGGCTGGCGGCGTCCGGCCCAAGCGGAACGGTCCGGCCCACGGGGCGCAGCCGGTCGTCTTCGTCGTAACGGCCGAGAACGAGGACCTGCGGTCGGTTCAGGGTGCCGGTGATGCGCCGATGATCGCTTCGGTGGTGTGGCGGCGGCGAACCTTGAACCATCCCCTTGCGCCCGGCAAGTAACGCTGTCCGAGCCCCTTGATCACCAAGCCCTCCACGCCCTGCACCTCCGTCCAGGACGTCAGCCACTCCTGCGCCACGGCCACGTCCGTCGTCATCGGACAAAGCGTCCACGGCGGCGTCAGCTCATGTTCACGAAACAGCCCCTCAAGCACCGCGCGGCGGCGGGCGTACGGCTCGGTGAAGCTCCTCGCCACCCACCTGGAGAACGTCAAAGGCGATGAAGTGCGCAGGCAGCGCGTCCGCGAGCTGCTGGACCGTACGGCCGCCGGAGAAGGCGCGGCGTTGCAGCGCCTCGAAGGAGAGTCGGCCTTCGGACCATACGACCCCCTCGCCGTCGAGGACCGGGCGGCAGGTGCGTTGCGGCGCGGATGAGGTCGGGGCAGTGTCTCTGGATCAGGCTGCCGCGTCGGGGCTGCAGGAGCACCGGACCGCCCGGCTGGTCGGGGGAGAACAGCAGGCACCTGTAGCCGTCGAACTTGGCCTCGAACGCGAGGCGACCGGGCAGGATGCCTGGGCCGGGGAGGGTCTCCCCGGCCTGGGCGAGCATCGGCTCCACCGGCGGACGTAGCACCACCAGGTCCTCGCTCCCGGGTAGGGAGCCGTGCCGCTCGGGGGGTTGGCACGGCTCCCCGACAAAGGGGGTCGCAGCTCGCCCGGTCCTGTCAGTGGACGCGGCTGCCCCTTCATGTCTACGGCCCAGGCACGGTCCGCGCGACCGGACCGGGCGAGTCGGTGACCGGGCTCCCTTATACGGATGCTTCTTCGATGGCCGGCCCCGCACAGCCGCTCACGACCAGCTCAGGAACACTGTGTGCGAGTCCAGCTCCTTGTCGGCGAGATCGGTCGCCGTTCCTCCCCGTGTGGTCGGCACCACCCGGAAGGCGGGCGCGTGGTACCCATAGTCGGGGTCCTGCTCGGCATTGGGTTGGTGGACGGAGACGATGAACTTCGTGCCGTCGGGCGACACCAGCGTCCCCTCCGCGACGGTGCCGTCCTGCGGGCCGACCACGCTGATCGGGGTGCCCGCGGCGCGGCCGGTGTGGGCGTCCATGGTCTGGAACGAACCGGACGACGTGCGGCACAGCACCCGGTCGTCGCCGACCCAGCCCACGGCGCCGGCGCATCCACTGAGCAGCACGGCACCGCGCGCCAACGTCCTGCTGAGAGGCCCGGAGGAGTTCCAGGTGTCGAAGACGGTGCCGAAGACTTTGGGTGCGGTCGCTGTGAGCCGGCGGCCGTCCGGCGCGAGGTGCACCATGTTCGCCTGGACGGCTCGCGCGGGCTTGCCCGTGACGGTCAGGGGCAAGTCGTTTCCTGCGGCCGGGCCCTCGTCCGACAGGTGGTGGTCGCCCTCGGTGGACCGGGAGCCGATCCTCTTCCGGCCATCGTGGTCCGTGTACGTGAACCACACGCTGCGCCCGTCCGGCGACATCACCGCGTTCTGCTCGTCGTCGCCCGCGGCACCGCTCAGGCGCACCAAGTCGTCGTGTTTTGCGTCGCTCTTCACGAAACCGACGTGAGAGGCGTTCTTGTCTCCGGGGTCCCGGAGGACTACCGCCATTCGCGTGTACGAGAGGTCGAAGAGCGCGCGGACCCGGGGAGCGATGTGTTCCAGGCTGTCCGTGCGATAGGGGGACGGCGCGTCCGGGTTCCCGGGGCAGAGGTCCACGAGTGGGCTGTGGACCGTCTTGGCACCGGGATAGTTGTTGAACGCGGCGTCCTGCGGAAGGGCGAACCACCGTGTCGCGCGCGGTTTCCAGCTCTCCGGATCCCACGCCGTCAGCGCGACGGCAACGTAACGGGCGCCCATGGCGCACCTGGCGGTGACCACCGTGTTCTCGCGGGTGAAGGGGGTGTCCGGAAGGGCGTATCCGTGGTTGCCCAGGTAGGGGGCCGAGCGCGCTGAAGACCCGGACGTGGGCTTCTCCGCGCTCGGTTGCGAGGTGCAGGCTTGGAGGGGCAGGGTCGCGAGGACCGCGAAGAGCGCGGCCTTTCCGGCTAGATTTGGTCGCACATCGGCTCCTCGGTCTTCTGGTGGCACGCCGTCCAGGGGACGGGTCCGAAGACCCACGTCTGCCGGGGGTTGGCGGGGACGGACTCCGTGCGGATGCGCAGCGGGTTCCCGTCGCTGTCCTTCAACTGGAACCACTGCGCCTTCTGGTAGGCGTCGACGTAGTGGACCTTGATCCCCCACTCGCACGACTGTCCTGGCGGCGGGATCGCCTCTACCCGCATGGCTCCAGAGGACTGGCCGTTCCCGACCTCGATATTGTGGGTGTCGAAGTAGGGTTCGCCCTGTCCCTCGTCGTCATCGGTCAGCACCGGCTCGCCGCCCCGTGGCGGGACGTGGACCCGGATCCCCTGGTAGGCGACTCCGCCCTGCGACGGATAGCCGACGACTGTCTTCGCGGTGCTCGGCCGACAGGTGACGTCGGTGGCTTTCCAGTCGTCGATGACCACGGCGGCGGACCGGGTGCTCAGCAGTCTGAGCTTGAAGGTGCCGGAGAGTTCCATGCGGCCGGTCGATGTCAGCTGCTTGTACTGCTTCGGGGCGTGTTCCAGGTAGGACGCGTAGGTGAGCAGGCGGCCGCCGAGTGACTTGAGGTATGCGAAGGTGGCGGAGGGGTCATCGCTGGAGGTCAGTTTCCGCGTCTCGCTCTCGGTCAGTTCGCGGTCGAGGACCATGACCCAGTCCTGGCGGGGGTCGCCCAACTCGGTTTGCACGGACGCAGTGAAGGGCGCTTGGGAGGCGTCGTACCCCTTGTTGGCATTGTTCTCCCTGGTCACGCTCGGCTTGATCATGTAGTAGCCAAGGAGCGTCCCGCCCAGGACGCTCAGGAGACCGACCGTCGCCGTTACCGACAGCCACAGGATCTTCTTGCGCCGGGAGGCAGCAGGGTCCACTCCGAGTACTTCGGAGGTGATCGCGCCTAAGCTTTCGTCGGCTCCGCCTTGCGTATCGGCGGACCTCTGTGGCCGTGGCTGAGTAGCGGCGGACGGCGCGGTCGCGTCCGAGCCTCCTTGTTGCCCCGTCGGCCCCGGGGTGGTATCTCCGTCGGCGCTCGGCTGCGGTTCCGGTGTCCCGTCCGTTGGTGCGGTTGCCGTCATGCCAGTCCCCCATGTTGTGATACGTCCTGCGCGCTCGGCACCGGACACGGGCGTCCGTACGGAGCCCGGCTGTACGGGGCGCCCGCCATGCCTCGCGGCCCGCCATAAGGAAACGCACCGTCGCTGTCCCGGCGCTTGAGGACAACCGCCCAGTCCGTGTACAGGCACCGCCCGTCCCATACAGCGCCCTGCCGCACAGGCGTCATCCCTGGTGACACACCGGTCACTGTCGCGACGCTGACGGTATGCACATCTCCTCGTCCCGGTCCTACCCGCCCGTCGTGTCCACGGCAATACCCGAATGCGCCATGTCCTTCACCTCCGCCCCCCGAGGGGCCTGCCTGGCCGGGCTGTTGCTCGCGCAGTGCCTGGACTCCTGGGGCCACCCCTACGACAGCGACGTCACCGAAACGCTGACCCTGATCAGCACCGAGCTGTGCGCGTACGCCGGTGCGCCATGAGTGGCGTGAGGTGCGGTATGACACCTCACGGGCCGGGGCGATCGACGGATGTTCACCACGGCGTCGCGCTGCCCGCTGCTCACCCCGAGGCGGGGCCAATCAGCGCGGCCGGGGTGAGGTACCTCAATGGCGCCGCAGCCGGGCAACCGTCCGGGCCTACAACCCAGCAGGGCACCGCTGACGGGCCTGGACGCGTCAATCGCCCGTGGTGAGGGCGAGACGGACCCCGATCCGCTTCCCTACCGGTTCGCGCTGCACGTCGAAGCCCTCGCACAGCGCCATGACGATTTCCAACCCGTGCTGGCCGATCCTGCCCGGCTCGGCCGCCCGCGCGACGGGGAGGGCCGGATCGGTGTCCCACACCGTGATCTGCAGGGCCGGCCCGTCCACTTCCAGGTCAACCGCGCACGGGCCAGGGACGTACTTGCAGGCGTTGGTGACCAGCTCGCTGACCACCAGCTGGGCAGCGCCGACCGCCTGGGGAGAAACCGTAGGGTGGTCGGGGTAGTGCGGGCGGTTCAAGAAGTCGGCCGTGAACCCCCGGGCGTCCCCGATCGACTCAGCGCTTCCGTCACACGCCATACCAGCCCACGAACATGGGCCCGCAGACGCCACATCCTGGCCATCATCCTCGACCACCTCACCCATCACTCCGCGCTCCCACTCCCACGGCCCCGCTGCCGCGTGCTGGCCGAATGCGCTTTTACCCTCCATTTACCTCCATACGCGTGCGCCACCGGGCAGAGCGAACGCGGCCGGAAGTCCGCCCCGGCGAAAGAGGCGGCCATCGGAGCGCAAACCGGCGCCTTGGGGCGTAGCGCCCGCGGGGGGGCGGGTACAGCCCGTGGACGCGCGTCGTCAGGCGAAGCGGCGCGCGCCTGACGACACCGGCGGGAGATGGACCATGGGTAGGACAGTGCGTGAGGTGATGACTGCGCCCCTGTTGGTGGTGGGGCCCGAGACGCCGGTGGTGGACATCGCCCGGGTGATGCGTGAGGAGGACATCGGCGCGGTGCTGGTCACCGAGGGCGGGCAGCTGCGTGGTGTCGTCACCGAGGATTCCGTGGTGCGCGGCAGCGGCAGGGTCGCCGACGCCTGCACCGACGAGTTGGTCAGCGTCTCGCCCGAGGACGACATCGACCACGCGGCCGCGGTGATGCGCGAGCATTCGCTGGCTCGTCTGCCGGTCATCGAGCACGGCCGGCCGGTGGGAATCGTCTCCCTTGCCGATCTGGCCTCCGGCACCGGCCCGCTGCCGAACGTCCATGCCCCCGGCGCCGACCAGTGACGGCGTCAACCCGGCGCGCCGGGGGCGCGGGCGCACAGTCAACAGCGGGATCTCCAAAGGGACCAGGCCCGCCTTGCCGCCAGGGAGGCGCGCCCCGTTTTCGTCAGTCGGACAGGTCCGGCTTGCCGAACAGGGCGGACCGTCAAGGCCGACGCGCTCACCGCCCTGCAGCACACCGTCGACGACGCGGTCTACGACGCCGTCTGGGCCGCCTGCCCGCTGACGCTCGAGCGCGACGGCCAGGACGTGCACGCGACCATCGTGCTGCGGGAGGGCGAGCGCGCCGCGGCCGTCCTGACCGTTTGCGACGACGCCGAACCGCCCGCGCCCCCGCCGCTGACCGAGTCGGGGCTTCGGCACGATTTCCGGTCCACGTACGACCACTGGCACCGCTGGTTGCGCCGCGGCCGGTACCGGGGCCGCTGGCAGCAGGCTGTCAACCGCTCCGCGATCACGCTCAAGCTGATGACGTACGCACCCACCGGCGCACCCGTGGCCGCGGTCACCATGGGCCTGCCGGAGCGGCTCGGCGGCGAACGCAACTGGGACTACCGCTACACCTGGGTGCGCGACGCCTCCCTATCCGTGAAGGCACTGCTGGACCTCGGGTTCGAGGAGGAGGCCGACGCCTTCCGGCGCTGGCTCGGCGCCCGGCTGCGCTCGGGCAAGACGGTGACGGGCGAGCCGCTCCAGGTCATGTACCGGGTGGACGGCGACCCCCACCTCGGCGAGGAGATCCTCGGCCATCTGGAGGGCTACCGAGGCTCGGCACCGGTACGGCTCGGCAACGGAGCGGCCGACCAGCTTCAGCTCGACATCTACGGCGAGGTGGTCTTCGCCCTCAGCCACGCGTCCGACGTGGCCCAGCTCGCCGGTTACGACGGCTGGCGGAACCTGAGCGCCCTGCTGGACTGGCTCGCGCGGAGCTGGGACCGTCCCGACGAGGGCATCTGGGAGACGCGCGGCGGCCGCAAGGACTTCACATACAGCCAGCTGATGTGCTGGGTCGCCTTCGACAGGGGCATCCGCCTGGCCGCCGAGCTGGCCCGGCCCGCTGACGTCGCCAGCTGGACCGCCGCCCGGGACGCGATCTTCCACCAGGTGATGGACCGGGGCTACAGCACGCGCCGCGAGGCGTTCGTGCAGCACTACGGAGGTGAGGTCCTGGATGCGTCGCTGCTGTTGATGCCGACCGTCGGCTTCCTCTCCCCCAAGGACCGCCGCTGGTTGTCGACGCTCGACGCCATGGGCGCGGAACTAGTCTCCGACAGCCTCGTCCACCGCTACGACCCGGCCGCATCCCCCGACGGCCTGCGCGGGGACGAAGGAACCTTCTCGCTCTGCAGCTTTCTCTACGTGGGTGCCCTGGCCCGGGCCGGCCGCCCGGGCCAGGCACGCTACGCCTTCGACAAGATGCTCACCTATGGCAACCACGTGGGCCTGTTCGCGGAGGAGATCGGCAGGACCGGTCAGCAACTGGGCAACTTTCCGCAGGCGTTCACGCACCTCGCACTGATCACGGCAGCGGTCGCCCTTGATGAGGAACTGGACCGGGGCGAAGACTGAAGGGTCACGGGCTCCAGTCGCCGAGCCAGTCCGCGATCTCCTGGTCGGCGGCCTGCGTGTCCGCCAGGTGCGGGCGGTCGGCGCTGGGCGTGACGGCGCCCGGGCAGGTGCCCGATTCCGGCGCAGCCCCCCACCGGCCCGGCTGGACAGGGCCACCGGTCCCTCCGCTGCCGCCGTGCCCGCCCAGGAACGTACAGAACCTCCGCTCCCCAACGCCGGCCCCCAGGAGAATGAGTTGGCGACCGGGCAACGGACTCACCTCCAACGCGGCCCTCCCGGGCTCCGCCGGGGCGGGCCCGCCCACCGGAAGTGGGGCATCCACGCTCAGACTCCTTCACATGAGCCGCCTGCCGACCGTTCCGGCACGGGCAGAGGAAAAACTCCTCCCGACGGGCCAGTGTATCCAGGCGGCAGACACGCCTGGTCTGTAAAGCTGCCCAGCTCACCGCCTGGCCGATCTCCAAGCGAGCTTCGACCCGGTGAGATCACTGACGAGATGCGCCAGGCCATGGACACCGCCCTGCGGCACAGATTCTCGAACAAACTGCCGCCCTCGCGGCCACCATTCGATCCGACGCCGAAGGCCGGTACGCCGGCGCGGAGCCCGGGTGGCAGGCCGGAGTCGAGTGGACGCTGCTGTGGCTCGAGAACACCGCCGCCCAGCTGACCGAAGGCAGGCCGTAAGCAGCGGTGCGCACGGGCGTCAGGGCGTGTCGCCGGAGTAGTAGAAGCGGCAGTTAACGCCGAGCCCGGTTGTGCGGGGCTCGCCGGGGCGCGGGTCGTACAGGGCGCGGCCGCCGGGCCACCGCGACAGCTCGGTGGACAGGACCACGGCGTCGTCGACTTCCTCGGTCCGCCGCCCGTGGATGTCCAACAGCAGCCCGTCCAGCGGGCTGCCGATCAGTTCGGCGTACGTCCGGTGCGGGAGCGGGCCAGGGTTGTGAACGATCCTGCTGGCACCGGCCCTGTCGCGCACCGTCCCCGTCGCCTGTCGACCGAGAAGAAGTCGGCTCTGAAGACGACCGAATTCTTCATCTACCTCGCCTCCGTGGTCGCGGTACTGATCGCTTCCATGGTCGTGGGCACCGAAGAGGGACACACCGACTACTTCCGGGCCGACAAGGCATGGCTGTACATCGTGATCCTGACCGTCGGAACATGATCAGCCGTGGGCTGGCCAAGTCCGGCAGTCCCACTAACCCGGCGGGGAAAGGCAGCATCCGGTGTGCTGTACGCCGCGGCCCGACGTGTAGCGCCTGGCGGAGCCGATGAGCGCGTGTCGCGACCAGTACGTTGGTCGCGGCGCGCGCTTAGCCATGCCCCCGTGCCCTGCGGGAGGAAAGGCCGGCCCGTGCAGTGCTAGCCAACTGTTGGCGCCGCCCTGGCGAGCGAGAGGTTTCAGGCGGTGGTGCGGTTGCCTTGGCGGGCGGCGAGCGCGGCCTGGGCGCTGGGGTAGGCGGGCAGGAAGGTGTCCATCCCGGTGACGCTGAGCAGGCGGCCCAGCCGGTCGGGGATGGCCGCCAGGGTCAGGGAGCCGTCGGCGTCCTTGGCGCAGCGCCAGATGCCGACGAGGGCGCCCAGCCCTGAGGAGTCGCAGAAGGTGACGCCCGCTAGGTCGGCGACCAGGTCGGGGTGTCCGTCGGAGATGAGTTCCAGGGCGCTCCCTCGCACGGCGGGTGCGGCGGCGATGTCGAAATCGCCGGACAGTGCGATCACGGCCAGGGTCCCGTCGGTGTGCGGGACGTCGATGTGGAATGCGTCGGTCATGGGCGTTGGTTCTCCTGCCCGACGGAGACGTCGGCGGTCGGGGCGGCGGCGCTGTGGACGGTGGTGGTGATGCCGACCGGAGCGGCATCCGCAGTGGGGACAGACAGGGCCAGCAGCGCCACGTCGTCGCGTTCGGTGTCGGGGAGGGTGTCCAGGAGCGCGACGGTGTCGTCGATCAGGGCGCCGGCACTGACCGGCGCCGGCCGGTGGGCCAGGAAGTCCATTAGGCCCGTGTCGTCGAGCATGTGGCCATCGGCGGTGCGGGCCTCGGTCAGCCCGTCGGTGTACAGCAGCAGGCCCTGGCTGGGTGCCAGGTGCAGGGTGCGTGAGGCGAAGGCGGCTTCGGCGATCGCGCCGACCAGCATGCCGCCCTCGGCGCGGACCGCCTCCACCCGTACACCGCCTTCCTCGGTGGGGCTCAGGTGGTAGGCGGGCGGATGGCCGCCGGTGGCCAGCGTGACTGTGAAACCGCCATCCCGGGCGGGATCGAGCAGGCCGAAGATGGCGGTGCAGAAGCGCGTCCCCACCGCCGCGTCCAGCAGCAGCGCCGTGTTCAGGGCATTCAGCGCGGCCGTCGGGTCCGCATCGACGAGGGCCGCGGCCCGCAGCGTGTAGCGGGTCAGTGAGGTGACCGAGGCGGCCTCGGCGCCCTTGCCACACACATCGCCCAGGAAGAACGCCCACCGGCCCTCGCCGACGGGGAAGACGTCGTAGAAGTCGCCGCCCACTTCCTGCGGGGAGGCGGTCTTGTAGTGGCAGGCCAGCTCCAGCCCGGGTACCGCGGGCAACGCGGGAGGCACCAGGGTGCGCTGCAGGGTGGAGGCGAACGCGGTGATGGCCGCCTTGTCCCGCTCCGCCCGCTGCCGGGCCTCTTCCTCCGCCTGGCGCTTCTCCTGCTCGACCTTGCGGCGCTCCTGCTCGGCGCGCACCACGTGCAACGCCGACAGCCGCAGCTCCAGCTGGTCACGCACCACCGCCGCCAGGTCCGCGAGCGTGGCCGAATCCGCCTCGCTGATCTCGCGGGGGCGGGTGTCGAGGACGTTGACCGTGCCCAGCCGGTACCCGTCGGCGGTGATGATCGGAGCGGCGGCGTAGAACCGCACCCCCATCGGGCCGGCGACCAGCGGGTTGGAACAGGCGACCGGGTCCAGCAGGGTGTCGGGGATGACAGTGGTGTCATCCGTCAGGACCGCCGAGGCGCACAGGCCCGGATCCCGGCCGATCTCGCTGACACCCTCCAGGCCGTGCGTGGCCTTGAACCAGATCCGGTCCTCGTCCACGATCGTCACCGTCGCCACCGGAACCTCGAACAGACGCGCCGCCAGCGCCGCGACCCGGTCGTAGGCGCCGTCCGGAGGGGTATCGAGAATTTCGTAACGGCGCACCGCCGCCAACCGTGCCGCCTCGGCCGACGCGGCCAGAGGTTCCTTCGGTGCTATCACAGGCGGACTCGCTTGCTCCGGCATAACCCTCGTCTCGCTCATCCCCCCAGGAAGACGCCGACCAGGCAGCCAGCACCCCCAGCACTGTACCCAAACGCCTCAGTGCACCCGACCCGGCGGCGAGCTTCGCGGAAACAGCCGCAACTGAGCGCAGTAATCACGGAAAGGGGAAACGGACGGCCTTCGCGACCCGGCGGTTCGTCGACCGCAGCCTGCTGGTCGACCTGAGCACGACCAGGACAGGGACGCTGCACCACCCCGGTCAAGTCGACCAGGTCTGCCGCCCCGAGGACCTGGCGAACCTGGTCGCCCCCGACACCCCTGCTCCGGCCCGAGCAGGCCGCCGCTCGGCTTGGGGTGCGCAGGGTCGAGTTCGACCACATGGTCCGGCTCGGCTGGGTCCGCTCCCCACAGTCGATCGAAGTCCGCTTCGGCACCAGCCGGGCGGGGGCCGTCGACATCGCGCTTTACACCACCGCGTCCGTCGACGCGGTCGGCGAACACCCCGAGGTCGACTGGGCGTAGCTGCGCACGGTGGACAAGGGCCGACGCTCTCCGCTCGCGGCGCTGCGCCCGGATCCGGCATCCATACCGGCGTAAGCCTCCGAGGTCCTTGCGCCCGCCCCCGTCCCACGCCGTCCAGAAGGGCGGCCCGGGGCGCGGGCGTTCTTCTTGCGTGCCGCTCACGCGTGCCTGGCAGCCGGATCCCACAAGGGTTGGGCGAGCCCGGTCCCGTCGCAGTGGAAGCACCGGCCGCCTCCCGGCGTGCTGAGGGCCTGTGGTGCGACTTGTGTCAGCTGCGCCTGGCCACCACGGAGGAGGTGGGCCTGGCGGGGCTTGCCACGACTGCCCGGTACACGGCCGAGGACCTGATCCAGGTCGGCGGTCAGGGCAGTGCACCGGCGACGGACGTCTTCTCGTACGCCATGCGGTCCAGCCCGACGACAGTTGGTGACCGCGATCTGTCCGGTGGTGGACCGCGCCGCCTTGTGGGGCGGAGGCGCGCCGGCTAAGAGCGCCGCGGCCGGCATCCGGACGGCACGGGGCCGCGACCAAACCTCTGTCCCGATCGCGGCCCGTCCGTCGGAGCGCTGAAGTCAGTCACGAGGCGCAGGCGGTGCGGAGGGACAGTCCGGGAGCGGCACCGGGCAACAGGGCGTGGGCCGCGGGGCGGAGGCGGCGCAGCAAGGCACAGCCGTTCACTCGTGGCTGCCCTGGGCAGCGACGCGGCGCCGGCGGCAGCGAGGTCGGCGCCGGTGCGCCACACGACGCTCAGAAGCAGGTCGAATACCTCCCGCTCGGCGAACACCAGCACGGTGAAGGACTGCTGGCCGACCGCCGGGGCTGGCCGGGCGCGGCGCAGCGCCAGGGCCCCGGCGGCGGCCGGGACCAGGCCGGCCGGGAAGACGACGCGGCCGCGCGCGGCTGTAACGGCCGGGGAGACTCGACCCAGTGCCGTGCCCCCCGTGGGGACTGCTAGAGAGGGTGGGAGTCAGTAAGACTGACTCCCACCCTTTTCTGTCGGCATCCGCCCTAGTCAGCCCATGCTGTCTGTTCATCCACGGCAAGTGCCCCCGGCGACCGGCGTGGGGCATCCCTGACGGACTGCTCAGTCCGCGGCGCAGTGGTCGAGCCGATGGTCCTCCACGCCCTTGCGGAGGTGCCCGAAAGCGACAGGTCAGTGGTCGTTCGTGAAGCCGGCCGAGCCGTCGAACGTGCCGCCGTTGCCGTCGAACCAGAGATCGACTTCACGACCTTCGGTCAGGTTGTACGTGGCGCCGTCGCTGGCCCGGTGCGTCTTACAGCTGCCGTTACCGGCGGTGACCCTCATCTCATAGTTGTAGGGCCACACGTCGGTGGCGCGGACCTGGACCACGGCCGAGTGCCCGTTCGCCTTTGTGTCGCACACGGAGATGATGTCGCCGTGCTCCTCGACGTAGACCCGCACACCCTCGGCGGAGAACACGTGGTCCCAGCTGATGCCGGGCGTTTCTTCGGCGGAGGCGTTGCCTGCGCTCACCACCAGAGTGACCGCGGCGCATGCCATCGCGCCTGCAATGACACGACCGACTCGTAGCTTCACACCATGCTCCTTTTCATACGGAGAAGGGACAACAGGCCCCCACGGCGTGTGCGCCGACCGAGGGCCGTTGACCTTCGTCCTGCGCGTACGGTCGTGCACCCTCTCACAGGAACACGCGCGTTCGGCTTGCGAATAACCGTTCTGTGACGAGGCGTCACCGTATCACCCTGATCAACGATTCAAGATCGTCATGCCGCAGAAATCCCCAGAGGCACCCCTCTCCCGCACGATCGAGAAGCACCTCTTCGTATAGCCAGCATCACGGTGACGCACCGTCCGTCCGGTGAAGGCGGCTCCCATTCTTCCTCGCCTGCCGAGGACGACAAGACTGTGGCGTCCCGGTCGACTCATCATCGGTGGACGTCACTGCGGCTCCAGGGCCGGAAGCGGCGCCGGGGATGTCTACCCGGCCAGGCCGCACCCGCGCGACCGGCAGCAGGCACCACGTCTACGGCCCCCAACCGTCCGGGCGGTCACCTCACACAGTGCACTAACCACCACGGCACCCGAGCCGACGGGACCGCCACCCGCGGCGCTGGAGCAGGCAACGGCAACCTGGGGCTCCCCGTCGGCAGCCCCCTCAACCAGTGCGGCGGCGCCGACGTGGAGCCCCTCTTCGGTGGAGC
Organism: Streptomyces sp. NPDC000229; assembly: GCF_040300825.1. NCBI lineage: Bacteria > Bacillati > Actinomycetota > Actinomycetes > Kitasatosporales > Streptomycetaceae > Streptomyces > Streptomyces sp. NPDC000229. The sequence goes on along the minus strand of NZ_JBEPEL010000031.1, from coordinate 54,287 downwards.
GCCCCACCTCATTCAGATTCGCGTCTGACCTGTTCCACTGCGCAGCCCTATCCGCGCTGCCGTCTCATGCGGCTGGTACGGCGGTTCTTCACGCCGGTGCTCCCCCGGCCAGCGGTTACGGTGCCGGCTCGTAGGTCACCGTGGCCCCTGAACAGTGCGCGGCCGCGGTGGCCAGGGCTTGGCGTTCGGCGTCATCGAGGGTGAGCTGCCAGCGCAGCTTGGTGGCGGTCCAGTCGGCGATGTACGCGCAGTGCTGAGCGGCGGCCGGTGGCATCCACTCGGCCGGGTCCTGGTCGGCCTTCGACCGGTTGGTCTTCGCCGTCACCGCGATCAGGGAGCGTTCGACATCCAGGTCGTTGGCGTACGCCTGGCGCCTCGCCGCCGTCCAGGTGCTCGCCCCGGAGTCCCAGGCCTCGGCCAGCGGGACCATGTGGTCGACGTCCAGCCCGGACGCCGCGGTGACCTGCGTCTCGTCGTACATCGACCACCACACCCCTCCGGTCAGCGCGCAGCGGGCGCCGATGGTGGGCGGTTCGATGGCTTCGGCGATGAGGACTTCGGCGCGGGTGTTGCACCCGTCGCGGTCGGCGTCGACCCAGTGCTTGAACGCGGTGCGGGTGTAGCCCTCGCGGGACTCTGCGGCGTGGGGCAGGGAGGCGATGGCCTGGCCCAGCGGCACGGTCACGGCCGCGTGGCTTGCGGGGGCGGGCGCCGCGGCGGCGGCCGGGACGGTCGCTAGGGGCAGGACGGTGAGGGCGGCCACCGTGGCGGCGCGGAGAAGAGGAGTGATCATGCAGCTTGGTGTAGCGGCTCCGGCCGTACGCCGGGTCGTTTGCCGAGGGTGCTTCACTCGTGCGGGCTGTGAGGTTCACCAGGTGAACGTTCCGCCTGTCACCGCATACTTGACTGCGGGACTGCGGGACTGCGGGACTGCGGGACTGCGTGTGTTGCCGTCAGGCTGGCAAGTGCGCATCGAGCGGGCTGACCTACTGGCTTGTCTCCTCGGTAACGAGAAGGCCAGCGTCGTCGGGTGCTTCCGTGACCGTGTATCCCATCTGCAGTAGCAAGCCCGCAACAGCCGCCTGCACGACCGCCTTCATGCTGTCGCCCGAGGCCCTGGGCTGACCAGCCGCCAGCGAAGCGAACCCGTGTGAAGCGGTCCACGTGATCAAGACCCCGGCCGGGGCTTCCGTCACCCGCAGCCCCGGCCCGTTGTCGTCCGCCACACCACCGACCAGGTGGAAGCCCGCCTGGCTCAAGGCATGCCGCACCCGCGAGGCGAGATCGGACTGGACACACGGCATTGGCGTCGCCTGCCCCAATATCCGATGATCAAACATGCCTTTAACAGGGATATTCAAGCGTCACAAATGAGGGTGCGGCGTACGTCGGCGTACACCCGGGCCCTGACCCCGGCCTCGCCGGGCACCCCGCCACACCGCGGTCACCCCGGAGGTCGGCCACAGCTGCTGGAGACCCTCCATCACCGCCCGGACCGTCTCCTCGTCAGCGGCAGTGATGTCCAGGACCGCGAGGCCCGGCTCGGCGACGTGCTGCTCGTCAATGTCCATGCTCTCACCGACGGCCAAGTGCCTGCCGCCGGTTCACCGCCGGCCGCCCGCGCCACCCGGACGAGCGACACCCTGCCGCCAGAAGGGCGTCCGCAGTCGCACCACTGCGAGCGGGAAAGTACGCAGGAGGCGCGGCCCGTGGCCCAACACGACAGGACGGGGGCCACGGGCCGCACCCTGCTTCGGTCCGGCCCCCCAACCGCGTCCGATGTCGCCGATCAGTCAGCTGGTTGGTTTCTCGCGAGCTGCAATCCGCTCGCCCTGGTCGAAGTGGCGCAGCAGGAGAGCGTCCAAGCTCGCCAGCTAGGACTTGTCCGGCCGATCATGTGGGTCCTGGCTCATGTCGTTGATGTGGACATGGGGCAGGCGAAGACCTGGCACGCCCGTCCCCGCTCAACACCTGAGGCGCTTTCGCACCGCGGTTCGGTCGGTGACCACCGTAGTGGCCACCGGACATGATCGCCCGGACAGGTTCTAGGTGTGCTGTCAGTGCCTGTTGATAACGTGCTTCGTCCAGTCGTGGAGTTCATGAAGGGACGGGGCACGTGCGGGATGTGACATGCCACCAGGTCGGCGAGCAGCGGTTGGCCGAGGCACTCGACGACATCGAGGGGCGGGCCTACACGCGGTGGCACTCGCTGCGGTACGGCAGCATCTCGCCGACGCTGATCCGGGCCATGGCGGACGAACTGCTCGACCATGTCGCTGCGCGAACGGTGACGGAGCCGGGGCTCGACGCCGCGGCCGGCACGGTCGCCGTCACCGCCGCGGAGTGTGTGCACGGAGTGCTGAGCATCATGTGCTTCCCGGACGGGGACCAGGAACTCCGTTTTCCCCTCGTCGGGGAGCGGATCAGCACGGACCCGGCCGACGACGAGTTCGGGGACGGGCCCATCACCTTCCGGGACGTCGTCAGGGAGGCGCCCACCGCGCGGACCTGGCTCGACATGTTCGAGATGTGTGTCGTGAGCGGGCATGTGTGGGACTGGGAGCGGGTCACCGGGCTGCTGCTGCGCGACGACTATGCGCCCGCCATCCGTGACGGCGTGCCCTACAACCGGTACACCTCCGTCTCCGACCCCGCCGACCTCGCCGCCATGGACGCCCTGTGCCCCTATCTCACCGAGGCGGCCGGGCATCTGCCCCGCGACTGGCCGACGGTTCCGCTGCGCAAGCCCGACGCCGGGGAGCGCGCGGAGGCCGCCCGGCGGCTCGACGAGGTCGGCGACGCGCTGAGCGCGGACCAGCAGCTGCTCCGCGTACTCCTCGACGACGACCAGCACGCCTTCGAGGACGCCCTCGTCGCCCGGCTGGTCGCGTACCGGGAGAGCGTCGAGGCCGATGCCGGTGATCCCGCGCCCCGGTCCCTCCTCCCCCTCGGCACCCTCGCCCTGGCCTGCCTCGCCGTCCAGGCCCATGGGTGGGAACTCGGTGTCCGGTCCGGGTATCTGCCGTACGGTCTGCTGGGATCGCCGGACGCGACGCGCCGGGCGGCGGAGGGGAACCGGAACAACTTGGGCTACTGGGCCGCCAAGTAGGCCACCCGGGGGCATGGGTGTGACGGGCGCGACGGGTGTGATCTTGCGGGAGTACCGCGCCGACAGACGCGCGCGGCTGAAGGTGCTCGCGCTCATCGCGCTGATGCGGGACTGACCCGAAGGCACAGCAGGTGGACCGAGCGGTTGCGTGCCACTCTCACCGCAGTCGGCCTGGCCCTTGCCGACCGGGCTAGTGCCCGTGTGACACGGGTCTTCGGAGTGTCCATCAGCCGCAGCGCCGTGTTGCGGCTGCTCGATGCGTTGCCCGAACCGGAAGTCCCGGCCTGCGAGTGGTTGGTGTTGATGAGTACGCCACACGCAAAGGACGGGTCTACGGCACGGTGCTCGTCGACGTCGAGACCCGCCGGCCGGTGGCTCACGCTGAGCTGGAGGACCTTGTCACGGGTCTCCTCCAGGCTCGCGGGACACGCCGCGATGTCACGCTGTCATCACCTACAGCTCCTTGGCAGGACGCCAGCGGCTTCGCGACCTCAACCTCTGATGCCGACGAGGAGCACTTCGACTCCGAAGGGCCGGATGACGCAGAGGCCGCGGGGGAGACGCCTGGCCACCGGGGCTGTTCGCCGTGTGGGGGGGGGCGGCCCCGGCCATACTGCGTCCCGTCACGGGGACCGGGGCCTGTCCCGCGCGCTCCATTCCGGCGCGGGCCGCGGTTGAGCCTAGTCGGCTGCGCCACCGTCTGACCTGCGGCGGTTATAGAAATTCGACCGTGAATGAGGCGGCGCAGCAGAAATCTAGGCCTCTCCTCCTGTCTCATCCCGATGTCCGGCACGTAAGGGAAGGTCACCTCGGAATGTGCCCATGTCAGCCTGCGGCGCGATGGAACGTGGTTCCCTCTACACCGCCGTAGCGATCGATCTCGTACGGAGCGGCGCCGGCAGAACTCTGACGATCCTGTCCCGTCTTGCCGTCCAGGACGATCGGCTCGTCCCTCACCTCCCCGTACACGGCGCCGTGCCAGAAGCCGGTGACCTTGGGCACCACCCGTCCGGAATCGTCGGGCAACGCCCACTGCTTCTGAACCGAAGCGGCGTCGAACACCCTGATCCCGCGGTCTGCCGCCCCGTACCCGTACTTAGAACACAGGACCAGGGACTGTGCGTCGTGGCGGCACCGCCAGCCCTCGCCATCGAGCGTCACCCGCCGCTCGCCGCTAACCGCATCCACGACGAGTGTCTTGTCATCGAGGTTTGCGCTCAGCAACCGTGGTGCCGCTGTGGCCGGCTGCCGCGCATCCGCCAGCGTCCACTGCTGTCCGCCCGTGGCCGCGGCCAGTCCCACCAGCCTGCCTTCGGCATACCCCGTCCTCTCGCCACCAGCGACGACACCATCGGCGAAGGTCAGCGCACGAAAGTCAGCCTTCTTCCAGCGAACAGTGCCCGCGGAAGGGTCGACGGCATACGTGGTATCGGCCGAGGTGACGAGCGCTGTGCCGGCATCCACTCCGACGACCTGCGGCGCGAGAACCTCATCGGCCCCGATCGGGACGGCGGCGAGCCCGGTGGAACTGGGAGCGGAAGCGATCTCTGCCGACCAGACCGTCGTACCAGTGGCCGTCTCGACAGCCAGCACCTCAATCACGGATCGGTCCGGCATGGTCCCTTCGCCCTCCACCTCCCTGTTCCAGGCGGCGTACACGGTCTTGCCGTCGGCCGCGACCAGGGGAGCGACACGATTGCTTCCGAAACCACCCGGGTCAGCAGCGTGCTTCGTATCCACTTCCCACCGTGGTTCACCGGTACCGGTGTCGATCGCCTTCAGTCCGCCCTCGGCGGTGATGTACGCAACCCCGTCGGCAAGCGTGACTGCAGGCCGTGACTCCTCCCCGCTCGTCGTACTCGGCTGGCCGGCATCCGGCAATTCGACCCCAGGCCCGTCAAAGCGCACGGGCGGGTCGAACGCAGGACGGCTCGGCTCCTTGGAAGTCGCACGGGATGGTTCCGCGGACTTGCCGGACGACTTCGCATCCGATGACCCGCCGTCTCCACAGGCGACCAACACCGCTGCCGCCAGCGTGACTCCTGCCGCAGCAACGGCCCATCGTCGCGGCCTGCCTCTCCTGCTCATCTCTCCCCCTTCTCCTGATCTTCGCGATCACGACGATAACGCTTGGGCTGCCTGGCCACCGGAGGTTCTTTGGCCACCCGACAGCAAACCTGCACAGAGATAACCAGGCCGTTTCGAACTGGTCGGGGGTGATCCGAACGAAACGGACTAGGCGGCGCGTCCATCTGCGGCTGCACAGCGCGGCCGCCGACGGGACGGCGGGGTACGGCGGGGGCAGGGAACCCGGCACGGCAGCGGACAGCGTCGGACGAGGAACGATCAGGCGCCGGCGGCATCGAAGTCGCTGGTCTCTGGCGGATCCCGTTGTTAGAACCGGTCGCATGGGAATCTGGACCGACGCGTTCATCGCGCCCGCCGAGCCTAGTCTGCTGCCCCTGGAGAGCTTCGGCCGTCTGGTCGTCGACCTGGCGCGCGAACGTATAGTTCGTACACCCTGGGCGCTGATCGCGGGCGAGCTCTGTGTCAACGCGAGCCTGAACTGGGGCAGCGTCAGCGGTCAGGCACGATGGGACCGCCCCGACGTGGGCACACTGCTGTGCTCAGAAGATGTCCCTGAGAAGTACAGGAACCCCGACCCGCCGCCCTGGGGAGACTCACACGAGTGCGCCAGGCTTCTCGCCTGCGGTGACGCGATCCTCGACGTGCTGCCAGCCCTGCAGCAGGCGCCGTACGGGCTCGAGGACGTCGCCGTCGTCTTCGACTGCCTCGACTTCGGCAACCGGGCCATCGTCGACCACTTCCTGGTTGAGGACCATCGCACCATGCTCGTCTGCTTCGCCCTCGCCCGCCCACAGAACCGGCCCCTGTCCACCAACGACTGCTGGGCGCCCGGCGGACCAGTCCATCCGGTACGTACCTGCATCGTCCATACGTTCAAGCACGCGATGGAAGAGGGTCCCGTACCAGCCATCATCTCCGTAGCCGCCCGCCACCTCGGCTCCACCCTGATCAGCGGCGAAACCTGGGGTTAAAGCCAGCCGGCAGCCGGTTCACGCGTGCGGTGCGTGGCCGGCCAGGTCCACGGCGCGTTGGACCAGGCGCGGAATCCGCTGGGGGACCGGATGGAGTTCCTCGTGCACCAGAGACATGACGTCCACGTGGCGCGGTTGCCCGTCAGCGCCGAGGACCTCAATGACGGGAGCCCACCCCCTTGGTGCGGCAGGGTTGGGGACGGCCTTCCAGACGCCGCCGTGGACGCGGACCAGTACCTCCGCGACGAAGGCCGTCAGCTGGGCGTGGAACCAGACCCAGTCGTCCTCTTCGAACTCCCGCCATGGTGAGCGGGAGACGAAGTCATCCAGGACGGCACAGCCGTCAACGGGTCACGGTCGAAGGCCTCCAGGTCACCGCCCAGGGCCTCGACCATGCCACGGATCGCCGGACCAGCTCCCGTCGCGAACCCCTCGATATCGAAATCCATCCTGGGAACCTAACCCCGTCGCCACGCAGACCGGTCGGCAGCCCTGACCGGTCACAGGTTGGGCCGGGGGGCGGGGTGTAACTGGTCGGAGTGGCGGAGTGTGCGCCGTCTGGCCGTGGCGATCGCAGAGGTCTTACGAGGCGAGCGGGCAGGCAGGGGGGACGTGGTCCGCGAGCCGGGCGGACGGTGGGATGTGTGGGTGGTCAGGGCGCGGATGTGGTCGGTGAAGTCGGGATCGGGCAGCGGTAGCTCGACGTCGTCGTCGACGTAGCTGACGGCTGCGGAGACGTAGTCGATGACGGCTTCGACGGTGTGCGTCTCGTCCTTGGCGTAGTCGGTGTGGATCTTGAGGGCTTTCAGTACGCGGAGTGTGGTGGGGAGGCTTGCGTCGGCGGCGATGTTGCGTTCGGGGTAGACGAACTGCGCTGGGGGAGCCTCGTCAGGAGTCGGCGGCGGAGCGGGGGTGGCTTGCTGCTGCCCCCAGATCGCCTGGTCCTGCTCGCCGAGGGCGAGGTGGTGCAGGTAGAGGCAGTAGGAGGCGGCGGTGTCCCCGGCGCCGGCGGCGTACTGCCACCAGAAACGGGCGGAGTCCTCGGCGTCGGTGAGCTGGAGGATGCAGCCGAGGACGCGGGCTCCGAAGGGCTCGGTGAGGAAGTCGCCCAGGGCAGTGACGGCTGTGTCGTCGCTGACGACCGTTTCGCACAGTGCGGTCAGGTCGTCGGCAGCCGCACGGCGGTCGGCCTCGCCCGGCCCCGTGCCTGAAGCGGCGGGGGGTGCCTGGGGTGGGGTGGAGGGCCGGCTGGTGTGGGTGATGTCCAGCGGCACGTAGGGCCGGTCGACGAGGCGGGCACGGGCGAGGAGTTCGTCGATGGGCGAGGTCACCGGGGTGTCCCTCCTTGGTGGAGCTGGGGATGGAGCAATGCGTCCAGGCTGCGTTTGGCGTGGCGGGCTGTGGAGCGTACCGCCGCGAGCGAGAGGCCCATCTCGTCGGCGACCTGGGTGTCAGTGAGGCCGCGCAGGTGCTTGAGGACGGTGATGTCCATCTGTCGGGGTGGGAGTTTGCTGATTGCCCGGAAAAGGGTCATGGATTCGGTGATCTGGTGCATCGGGTCGGGGCTGGTCTTCAGGGCGAGGGTGTCGAAGGCCGCCTCGATGAGCGTGGGCCGGCCGTTGTCCTTGGGGGCCCGTTCCAGGACTGTCTCGCGCAGCAGCTGCCAGGCATACTGCTCGAGCCGTTCGCTGCCCAGGGCGTCGGGCCACAGCAGGAGCAGCAGCGTGAAGACGTCCCTCACGGTCTTCTCTGCGGTGACGGGGCTGCGGAGGAAGGCCTGGGCGTAGGCGGTGTAGTGGTCTTGGTGCATCTCGCGGAAGGCGTAGTAGTCCAGAGGTACGGCGTCGGCGTCGGCCAGGGTGGAGTCTCCGCTCTGGGCGAGGCATGCGGTGATCCAGGCTGTGCGCTTGTTCGCCTCGCGGGCCGCCTGGACCCACTGCAGGCGCGCGACCTCGTACGTCATGCCGGACCAGTCCAGGCCCGTCATGACGTCCCGGGTGAAGGACCAGCGCGGATAGCGGCCCGCGGCCCGGAGGAGTTCGGAGAGCTTCGACTTGGGCCAGCCGGTGCGCTGATGCAGCTCCCCCAGCGTCATGCCGCTGGCGTAAAAGGCCTCGCGCAGCGGCCGGAGCCAGGCCCGGTGCGCGGGCCCGGTACGGGAATGATCGGGCCGAGCCGGCGTCCTGGCTTGCCGCGCGGGGGAAGGCCCTGGGGTGCGGGAGGAGTCGTCATCCGGGCCACTCCCGCTCTCGCTCGTCGCCCCGGAGCGGAGGGGACGCGGGGGTGGACGTGGTGGCGTGCACGATGTGCTGCACACCGAGGGCCACCGAAGGGATGAGCGCGGTGATCGCCGCTACGGGCTGCCCCACCACGATCATCACCACGCTTAACGCGAAGATCACCACGAGCGCCACCACCGTGATGATCACCTTGCCGTGCTTCATACGTGTCCTCAGCCTTATGCGCTGCTGTCTGTCCGGAAGGCCCGCAGCGTTTGCTGACGCCATGTGAGCGAGCCGGGACAAGCATGGAGTCACCAGGCCGGGGCGCGGCGCGTGAAAACCAGAACCGGGAACATTCCCCTCCGCCGGTGCGCGCCGAACCTCAGCAGGGGGCGCTCGTCGGGCCTCGTGCGCCGTGGCGCACAACCCCTGGCGGAAAGCCCCGGTCAGCGGAACGTTCCCCATTTTGCTTGCGCCATCGGGCGCCACCCCCTCCAATGGCACGGGCTTGGATGTCTGCCCGTCCTTCATCTCGCGGATGTGCAGGGTGAAGGTGTCGCTGGTGAACGTGCCGAGTGCGTCCAGGAGGAAGGCGGGATTGAGGGCGAGCAGGTTGCCCTTCAAGGTGGCGGTGTTCCCGTGGGTGATCGTTGACGGGATGGTCATGCCTTTGGTGCGGACCTGGTCTTCGGCGGTGCCGACGCGCGGGGCGAGGGTGAGGGTGCCGTCGGCGTCCCACGCGAAGCTGACGGGCACGTTGGTCTCGCCCTTGGCCTTGATGAGGGCCTGGCACTTCTTCGCGGCCCGTACGGCGGTGGCACGGTCGACGCGCACGGACGTGTCCCGCTCAGTGGGGAACAGGCTGTTGTGCTTGGGCAGGCTGCCCTCCAGCGGGCGCATCGTGATGGTGGTGTCGCCCATGGACAGGGTGGCGCGGGCGACGACGTCCTTGCCGTCCTCGATGATGCCGATGCCCACGGGGCCCTCGTACGACTTCAGACGCTTGGCCAGGGGGGTGAGGACGCTGGCGGGGATGAGGCTGCTCAGCGACTTCACCAGCGGCTGCACCGTGGCGGTGACGGGAACTTCGGCGACCGCGAAGCGGTAGCGGTCGGTGGCCGCCAGGGTGAGCGTCTGGCCCTCCAGGGTCATCTGCACGCCGGTGAGCACCGGCAGGGTCTCGTCACGGCCCGCGGCTGGCAGCACGCGGTTCAGCTGCGTGAGGAACCTCTGCGCGTCCATAGTGGCCATGGCCGGCACCGCCTCGGGCGGGCGTGTGAACTCGTGAATGTCCAGCGTGGTGATCGGCACGGTGATGTGCTCGGTGGCCAGCAGGTCCCCCGCGAGCGAGACAGGCGTGCGGGCCGCGACCGTCTTGGTCTCCCCCGCCACCATCGCGGCGAGCACCTTCTTCAGCTCCACGAAGTCGAGCAGCGAACAGCCCTTCCCGACGGGCGCGCCCACGGGCACCGTGACCGACACGGCGGTCCAGAAGTCGAAGGTGCTGAGGGTGAGCAGGTTGCGGCTCGTCTGGATAAGCACGCCGCGCTGCGCGAACGGCTGAGCCTGGGTCGGTACACCGAATTCGGCGATGTTCAGCGCCTCCGTGATCTGCGCGTGCATTCCGGCGAAGTGTGCGGTGGGCTTTACGGGCTTCTTTTCGCTCTTCGCGGCATTCTCGGCGGTGACCTGAGTCTCGGGGTGGGACATAGCTCTCCCTCGGGTTGCGGTGTGCCTTCGGTTCGTTGGCCGACTGCCACCGCCGACCAACAAGACAACTATACCATCTATGCATCACCAAAGGGGGGGTGGTTCACCGCGGTTCTGGGGTCAATCCCCGCCGCGCAGTGCCCCTCCAGCGACTCCACCACTTCGGCCGGCAGCAACACGCTGATGGGCCTCATGTCCGCCATGCCTCGCGTACGGTCGCCAGCGCTTGCCTGTACGACACGGGCAGCGGCCCGCCTCAGGCCGCCGTGCAGGCCGCGCCCGTGGCTGGTCAACGAAGGTACTGCGCACATGCGTCACTCGCGGCGGTGATGGGACGGGCGAGGATTGACCGAGGGGCAGGTAGGCTCCGGGCATCCGCGAAGCGGCCACCCCAGCGGCTGGAGAATTGTCTCGGCGCCCGCGGCCCGGACTTCATGCTGGGCGCATGAACGACTGTGACGGTCCCGATCTCCCGGACTGGCAGCTGTACGTCGTTAGCCGGCTGGGCCCCGGCGAAGGGCCAACCACTGGTGAGAGCTATGCGGTCTACGCACGGCCGTGCTGGCAGTGCGGAGCGCCGGTCGGCGAGCAGTGCCTGCCGCTTGCCCGGGCACGGCGGTTCCGAGGCGCCCACGCGGCGCGGTACGCGAACCTCACCTCGTATGACATGGAGCGCAACCGGGAGGCTCTCGGCCGGCCGTGCCCACAATGCGCTGCGGCCACGGGGGCGATGTGCCGGACGGCGCCGAGGGACGGGAGCCAGCCGCGGGAACTGCGGCAGACCGTGCACACGGCCCGCGAGGACGGCACCATGGGCTGATGGAGCGGCCTGCGCCGCCGTCTGACCTGCGTCGGTTATAGAAATTCGACCATGAATGAGGCAGCGCAGCGGAGGTCTAGGGCTGGGGCTCGGCAGCTTCCTTCGCGACGTGGCCGATCACGCGGTACACCTTGTCCAGGCCCTGCTCGACGGCCTGGACGGCTTCGCTGGCTTCGGCGAGTCCGGCGTCTGGCATCGGGCGAGGGGTCCGGGCCGGAACGGCGTAGCGATCGGGGGCGTAACTTATCTGGGGGTATTCGTTGATCTGCGCAGGTCAGGCGGCTTTTGGTGTGTGCAGGCACGTTAGGCACGTACGGGAAGTGGTTCGGTCGAACCACTTCGTGGACGCTCGTTGAAGCACGGCGGTGCGCCACGCGGAAAGCAACGAGGCTGAGTAGGTCTGCGGGGCACCGCCCACCACACGTCTTCACCACGTGGTGCCAGGCAGCGGTCAAGGGGGAGTGGCACGCGGATCATTGCCATGGCCGCGTGGGCGTGCCATCTGGGTCTAGTCCGTCGGGCCACCGCGTTGCTAAGACACGTGTGACCCAAGTGTCGTCCTTGTCCACACCAAAGTCGGCGGCTTGCCGGTAGAGGTGCTCGGCGCTTTCCCGGTCCCCGACCCATTCCCGCATTAGGGCCAGGTGGACCAGGGCGTCGGTGCTGCCGTGGTCGGCGGCCTGCCGGTAGAGGCGCTCGGCGCTCTCCCGGTCCCCGACCAGCTTTCGGCTCGTGGCCAGGTGGACCAGGGCGTCGGTGCTGCCGTGGTCGGCGGCCTGCCGGTAGAGGCGCTCGGCGCTCTCCCGGTCCAAGGCCTCCTCCCGCACCTTGGCTAGGCGGACCAGGGCGTCGGTGTCGCCGTGGTCGGCGGCCTGCCGGGCAAGGCGCTCGCCGCTCTTCCAGTCCCTGAGCCCTCCCCGCCTCAGGGCCAGGTAGACCAGGACCTTGGTGTTGCCGTGGTCGGCGGCCTGCCGGGCAAGGCGCTCGCCGCTCTCCCGGTCCCCGACATCCTCCCGCAACTCGGCCAGACGGACCAGGGCGTGGGTGTTGCCGTGGTCGGCGGCTTGCCGGGCGAGGCGCTCGGCGCTCTCCCGGTCCCCGACCTTCTCCCGTACCTTGGCTAGGTGGACCAGGGCGTCGGTGTTGCCGTGGTCGGCTGCCTGCCGGGCGAGGCGCTCGGCGCTCTCCCGGTCCCCGGCCTCCTCCCGCATGTCGGCTAGGCGGTACAGGGCGTCGGTGTTGCCGTGGTCGGCGGCCTGCCGGTAGAGGTGCTCGGCGCTCTCCCGGTCCCCGACCTTCTCCCGTACCTTGGCTAGGTGGACCAGGGCGTGGGTGTCGCCGTGGTCGGCTGCCTGCCGGTAGAGGTGCTCGGCGCCCCGTATTGCGGCCAGGTGGTACAGGGCGTCGGTGTTGCCGTGGTCGGCGGCCTGCCGGGCGAGGCGCTCGGCGCTCTCCCGGTCCCCGGCCCTTTCCAGCATCCCGGCCAGACGGACCAGGGCGTGGGTGTCGCCGTGGTCGGCGGCCTGCCGGTAGAGGTGCTCGGCGCTCTTCCGGTCCCCGGCCCTTTCCCGCGTCCCGGCCAGACGGAACAGGGCCTTGGTGCTGCCGTGGTCGGCGGCCTGCCGGTAGAGGTGCTCGGCGCTCTTCCGGTCCCCGGCCCTTTCCCGCGTCCCGGCCAGGCGGAACAGGGCGTCGGTGCTGCCGTGGTCGGCGGCGCGGTGCAGGAGGTGGTGGGCCCATTGCAGGCGGTGCCGCCTTTGGGCTGCCGTGGCGAGGTTGTTCAGGTCGTCGGGGTGGGTGAGGTGGGTGAGGGCGGCGTGCCAGAAGGAAGCGGGCGGACACAGTGGTCTGCGGGCGGTGCGGCCGTGTTGTTCGAGGTAGTCGGCGAGCCGGAACATCGGCCCCGCAGTCGCCGGGGGTGGGATGTCGGCAGGCGGGGCCGGCGTGGGCGGTCGTCGTCGGGGCCGGGGGGTGGTGTTGCGCAGGGGGGCTTGTTTGCCGTGGACCAGTTCGGCGAGTTCAGCGAAGGCCTGTTCGGCCCAGTCCTCGGTGAGCTGGTCGTAGTCGGTGTCGGTGAGATAGTCGGCGGCAGCGTCGATGAGAAATGCCTGCGGCAGGTTGAGGCCGACACCGAGGCGGCGCGCGTCCATCGCCGCCTCCAGCACAGCTCTGGCCGCAGGGGTCGCCCGTTCGTAGCGGTTGAGCAGCTCGGGGGCCCCGGCCAGGTCCTGAGTCACTCGCCCGTCGGCGTCGGCGCGGGTCAGGGCATCGGCCAGCAGCCGGTCACCGTCCCGGGCGAGGGCTGCCGCGGTGGCCAGCGCCTGGGCATCGAACGCATCCGGGACGCTCAGCGTGCGGCCGGACAGGAGTTCCCGCACCCGGCTGTACGGGTCTTCCCCTCCTGGGGAGGGCAGGGCGGTGTAGCGGGCGGCGTACTCGGGCCAGAGGGTGCCGAGCACCAGCACCGGACCACGCTCCGGGGTGGTGAGCAGGCCATGGAGTGCGGCGGCGATGCGCTCACCGGCCTTCCGGTCGCCGAGGTAGTGCTGGGCTTCGTTCAGCCACACCACGGTTCGACGAGCGACATGGTGCAGGTCATCGAGAGCGGCCTCGGCGCGGGTGGGATCGAAGGGATGCCACAGCCTCCACCCCATGTCCGCGAGCGGCTGCACAGCCTCCCAGCACGCCCGTGTCTTGCCCGTCGACGAACCGCCCACCAGGACCACCATCCGGCTGCGGCCGGCCGCAGCGTCCCGGACCGCTTCCGCCAGCACCAGGTCATGCCCGCGCTTGATGTACCCCGGCAGCACCCGCGCTCCCGGCGCATCACTGCTGGGAGCGATGCTGCTGGGCCCGGCCGGATGGACTTCCAGAGCGTGCGGCTCCCACTGCCCGATGGGGCGGCCCGGCACCGGCCGCTTTCCTTCCCCGCCTCCGTCCGCGTCCCGCTGCAAGGCCAGCAACTCCCCGACAGGCAGCTTCAACGCGCGGGCCAGTGCCGCCACCGTGTGCGCCGAGGGCACCGGCCCGCCGGTCTGGAAGGCCTCCGACACGGTCGTACGCCCCAGCCCCGACCGGCGGGCGAGTTCCGTCTTGTTGATCCGGTTGCGGGCCAGCCCGTCGCTCAGCTTCCCGCGCAGCTCCGTGAGTGCCGGATTGTCGCCGTTGCCGTTTCGCTCATACTGCACCCGCTCGCCCCCGCAAAGCCGTGTTCGCCGGTGTTCATCTTCCTCCGGTGAACCCCGGCGAACAGGGTTTCGGTGACTTTCAACCACGACACCCCAGCTCGTGAACCGGGAGCCTGCCGTGACCGTCGCCGTCGCCCTTCTCACCACCGCACTCGTGATCGTCATCGCGCTGCTGGCCGCCGCCGGCGCGGCCAAACTCGCGCGCTTGGACGGCGCCACCTACCCGGCCGCTCTCACCCGAGCCGCCACCGCCTTCGCCGCGGTCATCACCCTCGCCGCTGCGGTGGCGGGAGTACTCGCCGCCCTCTTCGCCTGATCTATGCCTCAGCCAGCTCACCGGCCGCAGGCCGACGGCCCCAAGCCCGCACCCAGTACCGAACCACTCCTCCCGTGTTCACGGTGTCCCGGCTGGCGGCAGGGCAGCGTGGGGAGCGGAGTCCGCCCGGGAGTCCTTCGCACGTCGACCGGGCGGACCGCTCTTTCGTGGTCCTCAGAGAGTGCGCAGGACGGCGACCACCTTGCCGAGGATGGCCGCGTCGTCGCCGCGGATCGGCTCGTACGCCGCGTTGTGGGGCATCAGCCACACCCGGCCGTTCTCGCGGCGCAGGCGCTTGACGGTGGCTTCGCCGTCCAGGAGCGCGGCGACGACGTCTCCGTGATCTGCGGAGTCCTGGCGGCGGACGGTGACGATGTCGCCGTCGCAGATGGCGGCCTCGATCATGCTGTCGCCGACGACTTGAATCCGACGGGTTCGCCGAATCCTGGAGGGTTCAGGAAGGGAACCGATGGCAGACTGCGCCCGATCGCGTGCGGTCTGACGTAAGTTCGCGCGCCCGGGTATGTGCACTGATACAGCCGTAGGGACTCAGATCTTTCGCGAGAACACCGTGTCAGCGGTCGCTTAATTCATTTCATGACCGCCCGCCCGCCCGCCGCTGCGGCGGGCGAGGTGGTGGTCGGCCACTCATCAGCTCTCCGGGGTATCTGGCTCCATCCAGGTCGAGGGCACGAGTCCTGAGTCGTTGCCGTACCGCCAGCGCTCGACAACGTGCTGGCTGAAGGCTGGGTCGTCGAGGTCGGCGTGTTCCATGACGATGACCTGCATCTTGCCGGCGAGTTGCTGCAACGTGCGGTGAATGGCCTCGTAAGTGTTCAGCAGATGCGTGCGGTCGTTGGTCTGCAGGACTTCCTCGCCGGTCGGTTCTGCTGGGAAGTACACCTGCGACGGTTGGTCGAGGACCAAGATGCGGGGAACCGGACTCTGGTGCCTGGTGAACCACTCATGGAGGCTGAGCAGAGTGGAAACGTGGTAGCCCAGATGATTCTCGGCACTCCCCATGTCCTTGAGCTGGACGGGTCCGTCGGTGGTGTCGGCGATAACCGTGAGCCGGTTGAGGTCGAGCCGTATGGGCGAGGCCGCGAAGTCCAGGTCCAGTCTCCTGGCCTTCTCCCTGATGTCTTGGTTAATCAGGGAGAGGAAGCTGGCGAGACGCTCGTCCTGGGTGCTCCCGCTGAGCTGTTCCTCCAGCCTCGCGATTTGGTCGCGCAGTTCCTCACGGCGGTCCAGGACACGAGGCGCCGCGGCCTGCTGGGCGATCGTGTCGACGTAGAGGCTGATGCGTCCCTGGACGATGGCGGCCCGGCGCAGGTCGTCGGGCTCCTGCTGGGTCGTGCGCAGGCCCGTGGTGAGTTCTTGAACCTGCTCCTGGTTGCGGGAAAGTTCTGAACGGAGCTCTTGCAGGCGGTCTTCCTGGTCGGCGATGAGCCGGCGGATAGCGGGGGTGTCGTTTCGAATGGCCCCGAGGTCGCCGTCGAGGAGGGCGAGGTCCCGTGTGAGGCTGGCAATAGTGTCGTTCGCCGAGGGGATGGTGCTGTCGCAGACGGGGCAGTGGTCGAGATCCCCGGCTTCTGCGTCCTGCCGGAGGAGGCCGAGGGAGGTAAGGCGGGCACGCTGTTCGATGGCCTGGTCGCTAAATTCGTCGTTCTCAGCGAGGGCACCCTTGAGGTCAGCGATCCGGGCCCGAGCCAGCGCGAAATCTCGGCGCAGGTCCGCTCGGCGGGCGTGGAGGGTCGCAAGGGGGTCGCCGCCGGTCTCGTGAGGCCGCAGCGCGCCGCCGTGAGCCAGTTCGTTGCGGAGACGACGGAGGAGCTGGAGAACATCGTCTGCGGTCTGCGCGCCGGTCTGCGGGGGCAGCAGACCGACTTCGACGGCTTCGGTCAGGAGAGCCTGAGCCTGGCCGCTGGCGGGAGTTCGGTCTGCGGATACAGCGAGTTTGGCTTCGTTGTCGGCCAGGTCCCGGCGAAGGTTGCGGAGCTTGTTGTGAAGCAGTGCCTGCTCGGGATCGACCGCGCCGAGGAAGTACGGGACAACTCCGCGAATGGTGTTCGGTCTCCACTCCTCGCCCTGCGAGTGGAAGAGAACATCAGGATTAGCGACTTCGTTCTGAGCTTGGAAGCAGAAGAAGAGGGCGTGGCGGATGGACGGGGCTATGAGCGTGTTCTTGCCGACGGCCGGCACGCGGACGGTGTTGTCGATGCCGCAGAAGTCGCTCAAGTAGGCCTTGGCGGTGTCCTCGGGCGTCGTGAACCGAAGATCCTCCAAGGCTGGCGGCGGGCTGCCGGGAGCCTGGGTGAGCACACACATCGTGGTGCTGGTCTTGGCGTTGTCCTTGGGCGCCTGACGAGCTACGAAAAGCTGCTCGCCGGGCTTGACGAGGGTGATGGCGTAGGTGCTGACGTAGGTACGGACCTTGCCCGCTTTGACGGGGTAGTCAGAGCTGGCGAGGCAGTAGTCGATGATCGTCAGCAGCGCGCTCTTTCCACGTCGGGAGTCACCCGTGACGATGTTGAGGGCGCCGAGCTGGAAGGGGACGGTACGCATCTGGCCGGGCTTCTTGCCGTAGATGGTGACCGCTTTAATTTGGAACGTCACGGTTTGACTCCGAGAAGGGTCAGGACTGTGCTGAGGCTGCCCGTGCTGGGCAGCCAGCGCCCGAGGAACTGGGCGGCCTGCTGGATCGCGATGGTCTGATCGGTTGCTCCCTTGATCCCCTTGGTGGTGGGGCCCAGGGCCAGGGTGAGTCCCTCTTCTGTGGCCCTCAGAGTCCTGGTCTGGAGGGCAAACAGGACGCCGGGGCGCACCACGGCGGCGAGGGAGGCCGCGTTGCGGGTCATGGCCACGCGCACGGCGTCATTCGTGTCGAGCCACTTCATCAGGCCGCTGTTCAGGGTGCTGGGGAGTACCGCCCTGATCGCGGGCTGAAGGGCCATGATCCCTGCCACGACGGCCACGGGCAGCGGGCAGGGGGTGTTGTACTGCTGCTCGTGGCCTTGGACGGCACGGGTGCACAGAAGCGCGGTGAAGGCGGGGTTGTACAGGGCGCGCTCTTCGCGGCTCAGGTTCATCCAAGGACCTCGACGGGCTCAAGGAGCCGCATCAGGCGGGCGGCGAAATCGGGGTGCCAACCGACTCGGCGCTCGTCGGCAAGCATGTGGTAGGAGCCCTTGGTCACGAAGACCTCGTCGCATCCGGTGCGAATCTGGAAGCGGGCCTCTTGGTCGACCCATCGGTAGATCAGCTTGGCTTCGGCCTTCTTCTGCTCCTCGGTGGCCTCGGGGCCGAGTTCTTCCTCCATCACGGCGAAGCGGGCTTCCCACTCCTCCACCAGCCGGCGCTCGTACTCGCCGATCTCGCCAGGGCGTAGCAGGTTCTCGTTGGTCCATCGCGAGCGCTGCGCGAAGGCGCGCACGTAGTCCCGGACAGCAAAGCCGATGCGTGTGGAGCCCACTCCGATGAGCCCCAGTTGTCGGACGAAGATCTTCTCTGCCTGTTCCGTGGGGTCGCCGGTCATACGAGTGATGTCGCCGTCGATCGGCAGGTTGTCGTGCTGAAACTGCCGCTGGAGGCTGCTGAACACCTCGTCGAACTCGACACCGGTGACCGGGCTGCCGCCCGGCGTACGCATCTGCTCGATCACCCGGTCGTAGAACCAGCCCTCCAGCCGGTTCAAGAAGGCTTTCGCCGCGTCGTGGCCGGCGGCCACTGCGGCGAGGCGGAGCATTGCGGTACGGACGTCGGCGATGTCCTCGGTACCCCCGACGACCTGGATTCGCGCGAGCAAGGCGCTCTGCAGCGGCTTGGCCATGCCGGTCAGCGCAGCGAATGACTTCAGGAGGTCTTGGCTCTTGGTCTTTGAGGCTTCGGCCGCAGCACACAGCTGCTTCAGGGCTCGCTCCTCATCGCGGTGCCCCGTGGTGCGATGCTGAAGGAGGTAGCCAACGCTGTCCGCAGGCAGCTCAGCGGTGGTGAGCAGGTAGAGGTTCGTCTCCTCCAGGTCGATGCGTCCTGCCGTAGCTGCCTCTGCCCAGATCCGGAGGGTCTTCCAGAGATCCTTAGACGTATCAGTCAACCGAACGCCCTCGGCACGCTGTTTGAGCTGAAGAAGGTCAGTCACGGAGCCGATGTGCTGTTCGATATCGTCGGCGGCCTCAACTGCAATGCTCCAGTCGGGCCCAGCGCTCATCCACTGCTCAATGCACATGTGCAGAGCTTTGGCGAACTGGAACAGGTAGCCCAAAGCGGACGCCGACGCTTCGTACTGCTCTCCCCCGTCTGCCATCACGCCCCCCAATCCAGACCGGTCCCGCGATCATTCCATGAGGCGGACGATCCGCATAAGGGTGGGTGTTCTGCCTCTCTGTATGAGGCACCACGGGAGAAGGTCGCAGGCATCCCTTGGACTGCGCGGCTGCTCCTGTCAGTGGCCTCTGTCAGGCTGCCTCGGTCAAGACCAAGATTGATCTGGAGAGACCATGGGCACTTGGGATGTCGGCCCCTTCGACAACGACACCGCAGCGGACTTCTGTGACGACCTCGACGAGGCAGCCGCAGGCGAACGTGAAGGCATCGTCCGCGGCATCCTCACCCGTGTGATCGACACCGCGGGCGATCTGGAAGCACCCGAATCTGAGCAAGCCGTTGCTGCGGCCGCCCTCGTCGCCGCGCAATGCTCTGGCGGCGAGCCTGCCGATCCCGTGTATGGGCCGAAAGAGCCGCTTCCTGATCTCACCGGCTTGCGCGATCTCGCCCTTCAGGCCCTTGACCGCGTCATGACCGACCCGTCCGAGCTGATGGACCTATGGGCGGAATCGGATGGCGGCCCCTGGCGCGCGAATATCCGCCGCCTGCGGGGCGTGCTCCTGCCGCAGCCGCCCGGAGAGCAGCTCAGCCTTATCTGACCGCACCGCAACCACTACCTGACTCCATCCGGAAGGCCGCCATGAGCTGGGATGTGCTTCTCCTCCGCCTACCCGACAACGTGACCTCGGTCCAAGAGATCCCAGGCGATCACACCTCGCCCCCGCTCGGCCGCCTCCACGACGTGCTCGCGGCCGTCGCCCAGGCCGCTCCAGACGCCGATCTCTCGGACCCGACCTGGGGAGAGCTACTCGGACCCACCTGGTCCATGGAACTCAACATCGGCGATGAGGACCCAGTGGACTCGATCATGCTCCACATCCGGGGATCCGGCGATGACGTGCTCACACCCGTCTTCCGGCTTGCCGAAACTCTGGGCTGCAAGGTCATCGACTGTGCCGAAGGCGACTTGATCACTGCCGGGCAGACGTCGGGCTGGCATGCGTTCCAGCAGTTCCGCGACCGCGTGTCCGGCCCCGCGGAACCACAGCACTAGCATCCACCCGTGCACCCTGAACCCCGACTGACCCTTGAGAGCCCGCTCCCGCCCGGCCGGATGATCACATCCGATGAAGGCGATGGAGACGTGCAGCCCCTATGGCTCAGTGACCGGCCGGCCACGGCCGGACTATGGACTCAGCTACATGCCGAGCACACTCGCTCTGGCCTGTGGCCGTTGCTGCTTGACGCGCTGGATCCGGATGATGATGAGTTCCGGCCGTGGGGATCGGGCGAGCTCATGCCCGAGCGGATGTCTTCTCCGGCGATCCACGACCCGGCTGGTCTTCTCGAGGAGTGGTGGGCGACGTACACCGCCCTCGATGAAGGCGACGACATGCTCGACGCCAAACGGCGCCTCGCCGTCACGGCCCCCTTCGGGCAAGCCTGGCCCGGCATCGCTCCCACTCGGTCGGCCGCGACCGACCCCGACGAACTGGCAGCCGAGTACGCCCAGGCGTTTCTCGCCGACCGTCCGCAGTCCCGGCTGGGACTGGTCGCGGCCGCATCCGGCTCCGAGACCCTCACTGTTGCAGGTTGGTGCGGCCCCCTCAACTACGACAACGACACCGCCAAGTTCTCTGCGGTCATCAGCGACTGGGAGCACCGATTCGGCGCCCGTGTCATCGCGGTCGGCTTCTCCACACTGCACCTCAGCGTCGCCACCCCACCGATGAACGAGGAAGATGCCCTCCTGGTCGCGGCCGAGCACTTCGCCTTCTGCCCGGACAACGTCTGGCAGGGCAGAAGGCCGTACACGCTGACCGCGTACGCCGAGCGGATCATCGGGGCCCGCAGCTGGGACTTCTGGTGGGACTGATCCATCCCCCGGCCGGGAAATGATCACCGGCTCAGCCGGGAGGTGATCTTCAAGCGCTTCGTGAGCCCCTGGTCAGCGCTACCCGTGACCAGCTGTGGGCTGACATCACGGGGTGATGGGGTCGTGCTTCTTGTCTGGGTGTGCCGACAAGACGTAGCGGGTTGCGGAGAGGTTGGACAGACCGAAGAGCTCCATCAGCCGGACCGGGTCGGCGCTGTGACGCGCCTCGTCGACGATTCGGTCCACGCGGAGGCGACCAGCGGGCAGGCCGACGCGCTGGAAGAGGTGCTGGATCACGCCCGCGCTGATGGACGGGCCGGAGTCGTCGACGGCGGTGTTGCGGGTGACGAAGAAGTGGGGGTTGGAGCTGTCGGGCCACCGCCGGTGGCGCTGGAGTTCCCACGCGGTGACAAGCCGCAGGGTGAAGGCGTCGAGGTAGATGACGTGATCCAGTCGTCCCGCCCGGCGCAGGCGCAGTCGGCCCCTGCTGCGGTCGAGATCGCTTCGCCGGAGGTGGACGAGTTGTCCGGGGAGGAGGGCGTAGATGGCAACGAGGGCAACCATGAGACGGTCGCGGGGGTCGTCGAGGTGGTCGAGGAGGCCGGCGATGCGGTCCGAGGGCAGCGCGGTCGGCACGGATCGAGTGCTGGTGAGGGAGATGGCTCGGGCGGGATCGCGGAAGACGAGTCGTTCGCGCTTGAGGGCTCTGAAGAAGGAGCGCAGCGCGGTGTGCAGGCGGCGGGCCTTGTCGCCGCGGAGCGGGTCCAGGGCGTCCTCAATGTGGTTCTTGGTGACCTCGCGGGGGTCGGTGAGGCCGTCGGCGATCCAGGCTTCGAGCGTGTCCAGGATGGCGACCACGTAGTTCTCGACCGTCTTGGGGCTGCGGGCTCGGCTGGAGGTGCTGCCCTGGCCGAGGAGCACGTCGATGAACGTGTGCACGGCGGTGGAGAAGGCCGGGTGTGTGACGGCGGTAGCGTGGTGGCGGGCGCGCGCGGTGCACGGATCGCTGGGCGGGCGGGCGTCGAGCAGGCCGCGCAGGCGGAGATAGTTGATGACTCGGGCGCCGTGGAGGTTCGGGTATGTGGAGACCAGGGCTCGGATATCGCGCTCCTGGATGGGAACGTCGGCGCCGAGGTGGCCGGTCACGATGCGCAGGGTTCGGGTGCTGCCGTTGAAGGAGTGGGTGCTCCATCCCCGGCCGCGCATGTACGAGGTGAAGTCCGCGACGAGAGCGGCTGCCGCTGAGGTGGGGGCGGGCGGCCTGGTGGTGTCCAGACGGGACCAGTCCCGTGGTGGAGCCGGAAAGAGTTCCAGCTGAGCAGGGTCAAGGAGATGCTCGGACGGTCGCGGTGCGGACGCGGCCCGGGCCCGGGTGCGGCGGCGTTTGAGGGCGAAGCGGCCTTGGAGCGCCGCTGTGCCGGGCAGCAGGCGTCCGACGGCCAGTCCGGCGGCGTGGGGGTGGGCGAACCACAGCTGGTCGCCGTTCTTCATCGCGATCTGGGCGGTGTCTACTTCTGTTTCGGCGATGACGATCCGGCACATGCGGCAGATCCCGTCGCGGAGCATCAGGGTGCGGTGGCAGCGGTCGCACTCGGCGTCGGTGCCGCCGCGTTTGCGGATCTCGTGGCACCAGCTGGTGCACGCCACGCACATGACCCGGCGGTCATTCGCCCAGGCCAGGCAGTGCGTGCACTGTCCTCGCAGCTCAGGGTCTCGCTGCCCGCCCTGGCGGGTGGGCCCGGTTCCGCGCGGCGGGATCACCCGGCGTGGTGGGGGCGGTGCGAGGAGACCGGCACGGTCCAGGGCCTGTCCGAGGATCGGGCCGTTGTAGAGGAGGTCTTTCAGGGCTTCGGTGGCGACCTGGTGCTGATCGGGGTCGCGGGCGGCCAGTGCCAGGCGGGCGAAGCCTTCGAGCCGCCAGATCCACATGGTCCGGGCGCGTACCCGACGCTCGTCCGCCAGCTGCTGCAGTTGCTCGACGACGGCCTCGAAACCGGGGATGCTCCGGTCTGCGATGCGGCGTGGGTGCGGGCGAACTGGCGGGCCGGAGTCGGGAAGAGTCCCAACTGCCCGGGAACCTGGACAGGGCAGATCCGGGGATCGTCCCGCACCGGGTCGGGAATCCTGGCCCGTAGCCACGGCGGGATTGCCGCTCGCCGCCCGGACTTGGCCTGGGGCATCCGCACGGGCCTGGTCTCGGGCAGGGCGATCCCCTCGATGTCCAGGACGAGCTGACGCGGCCGGCCTGGCGCGAGGGCTTCGTCGTGGAGCTCGCCCCAGGCCCAGTCGTCGTCTTCCCCGAGGCGGACGGCCAGCAGGCAGGGCGCGCACACCCCGGCCCGCGGCACCGGCACGGTCCGCGCGCAGCGCCGGCACGGAGCCTCGCTCCAGCCGTCCCTGCCCGAGGACACGCGGGTCCACGCCCACGCGCACCGCGGGCACATGGCCTTCCCGTTCACTCCTCCCCAGCTCGCACACTTCTCGCACGAGCCGAGCAGCCCAAGCCCCCTGGTCACTGGATACCCGGTTCAGTTCGGCGGCAGCGAGCGCCGGGCTCCGCCGCTGCCCGGCCTGGGAATCGGGCGCGCGGGTCCGCTCTCGCCGACGGCACGCAGCTCGGATTCCGGGCGTCCCTCAGCTGCCGCCACCGGCTCGGCTTCCATCAGGTCCGCCACCGTGCACTGGAGGGCGGCGCAGATCTTGTCCAGGTCCTCCAGGCGGACCGTGACCGGCGTGCCCGACCACAGCGCGGCCACCTTGCTCAGGGACGGGGTGAACCCCACCTCCCGGAAGGCTGCCTGCAGCTGGGTCGGGCGCCAGATGTCGCGCTTGGCCGCGGCCCAGCGCAGGTTCCACTTCAAGGGATCACGCCTCCGTGCTCAGCCGGCGAACCGCTCGCCGGGAAGACTCCAGGCTCGCCCGCTCCGGGTCGCCCTTCGCGGTCGCGAGATAGCCGACCGTGGTGGATGCCCAGACATGGCCGAGCAAGACCTGCACGTCCCACAACGGCATCCCCGCCTCATAGTTGTGGGTCGCGCAGGCGTGCCGCAGGAGATGCGGAAAGAGCTCGCTGACCGGGCCCCTCAGATACTCGTGCGACGCCATCTTCAGCGCGCGCCGGAACGTGTCGGGCACCACCGGCGGTGCGAGCAGCCCGTCCATGCCGGCCAGCGACTTCGGCAGCCGTTCGGAGGGGAACAGCGGCGCCCGTGGGTCGGAGGGGTCATCGGGAAACTCGCCCCGCACGTCCTCGATGTACCACCACAGGAGCGCGCGGCCCTCTTCGAAGAGGAAGGCTTCACGGTCACGGGGGCCTGAGCCGCCGGCGCCCTTGCCGTGAACCAGGAACCGTCCCCACTGTCCGTTCTCCCAGTGCACGTCTCCGAGCTGCACTTGGCAGAGCTCCGCCGCTCGGACCCCGGAGATGTAGGTGAGCTTGGACATCACGTAGTTGCGGACCGCCACCGGGTACTTCCGGGCCCGCGGCAGCGCCTCACGCCAGGCGGCGAAGAACTCCTTCGTCGCCCGGGCCGACGGCGGGATCCGAAGCCCGAAGTCACCACGGTGGACTGGCCGGTTGAACGCGTCAACGGGTGACTCGACTACCGCGCCGAACCGGCGGTGGATCTCGCCGGCGTAGCGCTGTTCCAGGAAGGCGTAGTAGAGGTCGATCCGGTTGATCTTCGACCTGACCGTCGTGTGCCGCGGTCGCTTACCCGGGCCCGCGAAGTATCTGTCCAGTTGCCGCGAGGTCAGGTGCCACGGCATGACGTCGTAGTACGAGCAGATCTCCAGCACTGGCTGGACCAATGACTCCAGCGTGCGCGGTGACAGGCCCGCGACGTCCCGGGCCCATACGTACTCGGCGAGGGAGTCCTGGAAGAGCGCCCGCTCGGCTTCCACAGATGCGGTCGCTGCGGCTTGTCGCTGGAGCGTCAGGACGTCAGCCAGGCCCGGCTCCGGCCGCGCTTGTTCGCCAGGCCGGTCCTTCACAGCTACGTCGCCGCCCGTGATGAGGGAGAGGCGACGAGTCCCGGAATCCGTCACAAGGAAGTAAATTACAGAGGGAACTCCTGGAATCTGCGAGTAATCGTCAGATCCCCACACGATCGAGTGAAGCGTCTGCCCGCGGCTCCGACCTGCATGAACAGCCACAACTCCCGCACGGAGCAGCGGAGCGAACCCGTCGGCGCTCCAGTTTGAGCGCGAACAGCTGGCCCTTGCCGACGAGGTGGCGCGGCAGAGGAAGGACGTCCTCGACGGCTTCCTCGGCGAGGATCGGGGCGCCGGCGGCGATCCGGCCGAGCAGGGGGACGTGGGCCAGGTCCGGCGTGCTGGCTGTCGGCGCCTGGGGGAAGTCGTCGCTCCAGCGGTGTCGGACGCGGTAGGCGCGCGGCCGGTGCGGGTCGCGGTAGAGGACGCCTTTGCGTTCGAGGGCCATCAGCTGGTGCGCAACGGACGAGGTGCTCTTGAGTTTGACCGCCTGGCCGATCTCGCGCATCGATGGCGGGTAGCCCTGGCGGGCGACTTCCCGCTCGATGAAGGTGACGATGGCGGCCTGACGGTCGGTGAGCCCTTCGGGGTTGACGCGAATGCCGGGCGGCCGCCCGGGCCTACCTGCGGTTTCAAAGGCATGCATGTGGTGCTCCCCCCTGACGGGATCTTGCGTGGGGTGGACAGTAACCCGCCAACCACGACAAAGGGAACACTCTTTCGACAACCGACTGTGAGAGGCGGAGTCCTGTGGGTGAGCGCTGGTCCGGATCTTCAGGTAACCGTGACGCGCAGGACGTACCACTCGCCGGTGCTGATCGCTTCAGCCTGCTCGACCAGGTCGGCATGGGTGAACTCCAGCAGGGCCTGGTCGGCGACCCGGCGCAGCAAGGGCAGGATCTCAGCGAGAGGCCGGCCTTGGTGTGTCTTGGCGAGTTCTGCGAAGGCCCGCTGGTACGGGGCTCCATAGGTGCTGGCACTGTCGGCCAGCAGCCGATTGAGGTGTTGCCTGTCCACGCTGATCTCACCCATGATCTGCTCCCGTGCCTTCTGGGCCCTGGCCGCTCCAGGCCCTCCTTTCCGACGCTACGAGCCCGGTCTGACAGTCCGGGTCGGGGCTCAGTCCCGTCGCCGCTTTTGTCGAGGCGGATCCCTGGTGAGTGAGCTACTTGAGCAGGTCGTCCGCTGGCGGCGCCGTTGCCTTCAATTTGAGGAGGTGCAGTGCAGGCGTGCGAGAAACCGTGCGTGCGTACGGATGCCGTAGCGGGCATTGTCAGACCCCGCTGCCACCATCCGGTCATGCTTATGAAGCCGGAGGCCGCCCGCACCACCTTCTCGGAGCTCACCCAGGGCTCTGCCGTCCCGCTGCAGCCGGATGTCCTTCTTCGAACCAAGTACGACGTGCGCCGCCACGGCCATGTCCTCATCGGTGACATCGCTCTGCGCTGCTACAAGCACAAGGGGCGCTGGATGTACGACGAGCGGGATATCCGAAGCGCCGGTCATGCCTTCGCCGGTGTCACGGACCTTGGTGAGCTTGTAGAGGTACAGCTGCCGCCGTACCGTCGCCCGCAGGAGGGAGATCCCGATGAATGGGACCATGCCGACTGGCGGCTTCACCTTCTGTGGCTGATGCTCGACGCCGCCCACAACAAGCTGGTCGAGGAGAAGCGCCCGTTCAACGAGTGGGGTGCCTGGAGGACGATCGGCGACAACGGTTTGCCCATCGGGCTGACGATGGACGAATTCGTCGCGCGGCACAGCGATGTCAAAATCGCGGGCACGTTGCCGCTACGGCTGCTGACCTGGTCAGGAACGCAGTGGCTGCTGCCTCGGGCTTACGTGGGCCTGCTCGACCGGTGGCAGCTCCTGGACAACGAGCTGAGCGACCGTGCCCGGCTGTGCTCCCGCTGCGGCAGCCAAGGGCCGCGGTGGTCAGGCTGGCGGACACCGACCACGACCGGATACGTCACCTTGTGCCCGCCCTGCTCAGGGGAGACCTACCAGAAGTACCAGGGCCACCTTCGGGGTGTGTTGTACGAGGCACTGCGACGACTCGCCACGCGTGCCGACGCCTACCTGTGCCGGCTGTGCGGTGAAAGCCGCGCATCGGTGTGGGACCACTGCCACGAGCACGGGTTCGTTCGCGGGCCTTTGTGCGCCAGCTGCAACACATTCGAGGGCAAGGGAGTGCCGTACCACTTCCTCCAGCAGCAGGGAGCCGCCCTCCACCTCCTGGAGTGCAGCGGATGCCTGCAACAGCGGACTCTCCCTCGCCGGTTCGGCATCGGCGTAGTGCGCGCACACCTGGAGGACACCGAACGACACGGACGCTGCCGCAGCCGGCCATACGCCCGGGAACTGGAGCACGCCCACGGTGTGCATCGGTTCGAGCTCTACTGCAGCGGCTCCCACCTGACCAGCAGAGAGTGGACGAGGGACGTCACGGTGGCCGAGGCCGCGCAACTCGTACGGGCCTTCGTCACCAAGACGCTCGATACGCACGGCAGCAAGCCGTCGGTGGCCAAGAGCGAAGTGTGACGAAAGGGTTGACTCCGCACGTCAGGGCGTCTTGGGTGAGGGCCCCAAATCGCAAACAAGGAGGTGCCCAGATGCACCGTGTCGACCTCTCCGACAACTTGCCTCCGTGCTCACGCTGCCGTGGTGACCTGGTCAGCAGTGTCGTAATGCCCAAGGAAGATGCCTTCGGACGGCCGATCCACCTGCAGCTGTGTCCCACCTGCGACGCCGAGAAGCCGGCAGCCGGTGCGCTGCTGCGATTCTTCGCCGAGGGCGGGGGCCGGGACACGGCACGGGCGGAGGAGGGCGCCCAGCTGCTGATGGAGTGGACGAAGGAGGGCATGGCCGAGCACGGCTGGTACTGGCAGCAGACGCCGGGGCAATCCGGCTGAACGACGGCAGCGTCGCGAACGCACTTCGACACCCCAGGGCCCACCAGGCGCGACCAGCTTCCGGCCGATCTTCCTCACTGGCCAGGCCGGCACACGATTGGTGGGCGGCAGTTGCCACCCTGGACTTCTGTCGTCAGCGGGCGCGGGTCATGGGGCGGGGCAGCAGGTTCCGTAGGAGTTCAGCGGTCTCGGCTTCCATGTCGACGCCGCCGAGGAGCTGTTCGTTGATGCGGGCGAGTCGGGCGGCGGCCTCGCGAAGGGCGTCGATGTCGCCGGCAGCGTGGTGGGCGAGGAAGATCTGGCGGTGCAGCATCTCGCTTTCCTCGGCGGCGAGCAGGCCGCGCTTGGCCGCCCACAGCGCTCCGGGGATGTCGTCGGCTTCCCGTCGGCGGGTGGAAAGCTCGTAGGCGACGTCAACGATCGCGGAGACCATCTCCTGGATGATCGGCTCGGCCCAGGCGTAGCGCTGGGGGTCGATGCCGGTGAAGGGTCGGCCGCGGACCAGGGCGAGCGCGCGGCGCAGAGCGAGGTCGCCGTCCTCGTCGTGGCGGGCAAGTCCGGTGCGGGCGAAGCGCTGGAATTGGGTCCAGTCGCAGGTGACTGCGGGGCCGAGGCGGTACCGGCTGTCGCCGGTGTCCTGGACGCGCGGCAGATGGGCGTTACCGTCAGCGTCCTTGCCCAGCCAGGAGCGGGTGCGGGAGATGACGGCGTTGCGCATCTGCTTGTTGACCAGACGCCCGGGCCAGAGGGCGTCGTCGATGCTGTGGTGATCCACGCCTGGGTTGAGGGCGAGGAAAGTGACCAGCTCGATGCCGGCGCTGCGGCGGCTGGAGTCGATCCTGCCGCTGGCGCCTTCGATGCTGATGGGGCCGAGCAGCAGGACAGCCGGCCCTCCGGCTGATTCAGCCAGCGACGGAGACTGTCGGGCATCGGCTGAGTCTGATGCCACGGGTGTCAGCGGGTCACCGTCGGCGGCGGGTGCCGGGGCGGGGATGGTGACGTGGACGGCCGGTGTTGCGGATGTAGCACAGGGGCTGGTCACCGCCAGAGCGCCGTCCGTCGGCCCGGCGGCCGGTACGGGGTCGTCGCCCTCGTCGTCGGCGGCCAGGACCTCTGCGAGCGAGGGGCCAGCGGGTTCGCCCTGCCGCCCGTCCTCGTCCTCGTCCTGGCGCTTGGCCAGGTGGGCCGACGGTGCCGGGACGGCGCCTTCTTCGGAGCCGTCGGTCTCGGCCAGCGGCTCATCATCCTCGGCGGCGGCATCCCGCTCGAGCTCGGCGTACTCGGAAGGCAGCCCTTCTTCGTCGGCTGCGTCCTCGCCGACTGCCTCTTCATAGGGCCCTGTTCCTGCGGCATCCGCGCTGCTTGCGGTGTCATCGATGCGCCCGCGCCCACCGTGCTCGTGCTCGTCGTCCTGGTCGTCCGCGGCCTGGGCCCAGTCCGGGGCCGGGACGTCGGCGTCGCTGGCCGCGAGGGTGAGCAGCTCGATGGCGTCGGCGAAGTGTTCGTCGCTCAGGCCTTGCAGCTTGACGGGGAGGTTGGAGCCGGGCAGGGCGATGGTGTGGTCCGGGCCTTGGCACTCGAGGGTCCACGCGGTCGCCGGAAGCTCGGCTGGGGCGCTGGCGGTGATAACGGCGCCCGCCGCGCGGGGCTCTTCGGTGAGGGTGTCGAAGAGTGCGGTGCGGTGGGTGCCGTCCGGGATCGCGGCCGCGAGAAGGATGTGTGGTGTCCAGGCGCCAGCGGCGTCGTCCATGAGGCGGGCGGAGCGCAAGCTGCTGGCGCCGACGGCGGCCAGGGCGCGGCGTTGGTCGTCGGTGTGGCCGGCCAGTTCTGCGGTGGCGTCGGCGAGGTCGTCAATACGGACGACGCGCTCGGGAGCGGCGGCATCCAGGCCCGGCGCGGTGTCAGCCAGGGCGGTGACTTCGAGGTGGCCGGGCAGCGGCGTGCTGGCCAGCTCGACTGCGATGGCCTGCAGAACGTGCCGGGCGAAGTCATCGTCTCCTGCCAGGTTGAGGATGCCGACGTGTTCCAGGTCGACCAGGACCAGGTGGCCGGCGCCGTCCCAGCCGATCGAGACCAGCGCCGGGTACGGGGCGTCGGCGTCCTGCAGCTGCTCGTCGTCGGCCAGGTCCGGACTTGACGCCGCGCAGACCCACAGATCCTTACGGCCCGCCGTCGCAATGAACGGCTTCATGGGCGCGGTGTCCTCGGCCAGGTGGAGCTCCACCTTCGCTTCGTGGAGGACGACTGCCTCGATGACGGGCAGTTCGCGGCCCGCGGCGGCGAGGTTGAGGGCGAGGGAGCGCAGGGCGGTATCGAGAAGGTCGAATCCGGTGGGGTGCTGGGCGGCGCGCAGGCTCTGCTCAGTGGCGGCCGCGCGGCCGGTCGGCATGGGGATGCGCCGGCCGGGCCGCCGGCGGCGTTGCTGCAGGATCCGGCGGGTCGCGAGCGTGCCGACGAGCGCGGCCGCCAGGGCTCCGGCACCGGCCCACACGGCGGCCGGTGCCAGGGCGGTGTCGCTGTCACTGCTGGACGGTACGGCAGGCGCCTGGGAGCGGTTGCCGTCCTCGCTGGGCGCCGGGGTAGCGGTGCTCGGGGCGGTGGTGCTCGGGGCGGGCTGTGCGGTATGCGAGGACGTGGGGGTCGCAGCCGGTGCGGTCGGCTTGCCAGCCTCCGCTTCCTTGTCGGCGGCCGGCTCGGGCGTCGGCGTCTTCTCGCCCTGTTTGTCCTCGTCGGTCTCCGGCGCCTTCGGGTGGTCAGCACCTTGGTCTGCGGGCGGCTCATCGACCGCGTCGGCCTGAGGCAGGTCGAGCTCCTGGCCGGGGAAGATCAGGTTGGGATTGGTGAAGCGGCCTCTCCCGGGGAGGTGCTCGCCCTTGTTGGCCTCGTAGATGGCCGGCCAGTCCTCCGGGTCACCGTGTTCGTCGGCGATCGACCAGAGGCTGTCGCCCTCTCGGACCGTGACGCTGTCCGGTCGCACTCCTTCGTCCTCACCGGCGGTGGAGTCGCTGTCGCGATTGTTCTGGGCCTGGTCCTCGACGTGCTGCCCGCGGGTTTGCTGCTCAGGCGCCTGGGTCTGCGGACTGCTGGTCGTAGCCGGGGAGGGGCTGGTGGCCGGGGCGACGGGCCGGGCGTCGGCCGGCAGCTTGATGACGGCGCCCTTGGGCAGGTACTGGTCGCCGGCCACGAGCTGCGGGATCTCGGGGTTCAGCGCGGCGATGTCCTTCCAGCGCTTGCCGTCCCCGAGGTACTCCTCCGCCAGGTCCCACGGCAGCTCGGTGGCAGTGGCAACGGTGTGCTGGGGCCAGTCGGCTTCATCGGCGAGTACGGACGCCTTGGCGCTCGGTGTTGCGCTGGTACCGCTCTCCCCCACGGTGTGCACGGTGGCGGCGATCGCCGGCCCCGTGGTGGCGGCGGACGCCGCGGTGGGGGCGAGCAGCACGATGCCGCCGATGAGGAAGCCAGCGAGCGACTGCAGGCTGCGCAGCCCCTTGATGCGGGGTGCGGAGCGCCGGCGCAGCAGGGCGATGACCTCCACGAGCACGGAGAACGTGAAGGCCGCCCATCCGATCCAGCCGATGCAGGTGAGCACGACCAGGAACAGGCTGCCGTCGTCCTGCTCCAGAAGGTTGATGCCACCGGCCAGTTGGGTCGGCTGATGGCCCACGGCGAGGAGCAGCACGGGCACGCCGGCGACCAGGGCGGTCAGGATGGCGAGGCCAAGCAGGGCCCGCAGCAGGGCACCGATGGCGCGCAGCGGGGCGGGGGTGCGATGGGCCATGGGTGGACTCAGCCTCCAGCGGCTTGGGTCTGCAGGTGTGCTTTCGCGGTGCCGGTCACGCTGATCGTCCCGGCGCCGACGAACTGCGCGAAGTACGTGTCGTAGGTGTCGTTCACGGTGACGGTGAGGCTCTGCCCACCGTCGGTGATCTCCACGCTCCCCTGGACGTTAGCGGCGGCGAGGTAGTCCTGGGCAGCCCCCACGGCGGCGTCCGGGTCGATCGTGATGGCGGTGCCCTCGATCGCCTGCGCGGGGTCGAGCTGCTGGCCTGCGGTGCGTGCCGCCTCCTGCGCGATGGAGGTGGCCCGGTTGGCCGCGTTCAGCGCGCCGCCGCCGTCGACGAGCAGACCCATCACCATCAGGATCGCCAGTGTGGACAGCGCGAAGAACAGGGACATCGAGCCGCGGTCTCGGCGGCGTCTGGTCAGTGCCTCACGCCGGCGCGCCAGGAATCGGCGGGTTGGTGTGTTCACTGGCGCCCCCGGTAGGTGTCGATCGGGCTGGTCCACGACGCAGTGAGGGTCTTGGATCCGGGCAGGCCTGGCAGCCCGATGTCGGACAGGTTCGCCGTGCAGGCGATCGTCGCGGTTACGTTCGCCTCCACCCCGATGTCGAGGGCGTAGCCGGAGGTGTCGACCACGACGCTGGAGGTCTGACACGTGATGCCCTCGCCCTCAAGGCTGCGGTTGGCCGCGACCTGCGCCTCGGCCTGCGCGCTCCCGGCGTCCCTTTCGAGCGAGGCCGCGCGGGCCGCCGCACGGGCCGCGGCGTCCACGGCGCCGTCGGCGTCCGTCACCCGCCCGAACGCGATCATCAGCAACAGCAACCCGATCATCACCGGAGCGAGGATCGCTGTCTCCAGCGCGTACGAGCCGCGGTCGCGGCGCAGCGCCCGTACCAGCCGCTGCAGGTAGGTTCGGGCCCTCATGGGGTGGTCCAGCGTTCGATCGGTGCGTCGGCGTACTGGACGACGTCCAGCGTCAGGCCGGGGACCAAAGTGGCGACGTGGCCGCGCACGGTGATGCGGATCTCCTGGTCGGTGCTGCCGGCCGACGACACGCTCGCCCCCTGGACGCTGCCGCCGAACCGGGTGAGGAAGGTCTGCGCCTGCGCGATGCCGTCGGCCTCGCTGGCGCCGAACTGCCGCCCGGCCTCGACGCCCTGGCGGGCGGCGGACTGGGCGACCTTGCGGGCGTGGTAGTACAGGCCGACCTGGATGGCGGTGAAGATCAGGGCGAGCACGACGACGGCCAAGACCGCGAACTCCACACTGCCGAAGCCACGGTCTCCCCGCAGCTGGCGACGGCGGATGAAGCCTCGCGAGCCCCTCAGCATCCGTGCTCTCACGCCTGTGTCCTCCCCTCGTCCGGTGTTCCGGTGCGGCTCAGCCCCCGTTGATGATGCCGATCTTCTCCATGAGCTTGGTGCGGATGGCGAGCACCAGCAGGCCGGCACCGACCAGCAGCGCGCCAGCGATCAGGGCCAGCTCGGTGGAGGTCTGTCCGGCGTCCTTGCCGGCCTTGAGTGCTTCGAAGCGGCCGCGGATCCACACGGTCAGGGTTTGGATGTCCATGGGTGATTCCCCCTTTGGTTCAGCTTCCGAGGATGGTGATCGTGATGGGGATCATCACGAAGACGAGCATGAGGATGACGCCGGCGGTGACCGGCAGGATCATCGCGGCGCTCGCCGCGTTGGCCTGGGCCTTGGCGTCGGACAGCAGCGCGATGCGCAACTGGCGGGCCTGGGCCTGGAGGGTGGTGTAGACGGCCGCGCCGTCGCCGGCGAGGGCGAGGGTGTCGGCTGGGCGGGTCAGCTCGGGGATGTCGAGTTCGTCGCCGAGCTGCTTCAGCGCGTCCCAGACGGTGACGCCGGCGAGGTCGGCCTGGTGGAAGACCTGCCGCATGCGCACGAAGATGAATGAGTTGCCGACTTCTGCGGTCTGGGTCAGGGCCTGGGCGGCACCGGAGTTGGCGATGCGGGCGAGTGCGACGCGTTCCAGGTAGGAGGCGGCGGCGTGCCGCACGACCAGGCGGGCGGCGGCCGCGTCGCGGGCGACTTCCTTTCCGGGCCAGAACCAGAACAGGCCGGCCATGCCCAGGGAGACGAGCGCCGGGAGCGCGAAGGGCAGTGGGCTGCCGGCCAGGGCGAGCAGGGCCTGGAGCAGCTGCGGGAGCAGCAGTCCGTACAGGGCGAACAGGAACCTCTTGCCGAGGTGTTCGGCCGGGCTGATGCCGAGGAGGTTCAAGTCCTTGGTGCGCAGCGTGATGCGGCCGCCGAGCTCGCCGAGCAGTCGCACCCCGACGCGCTCAGGGAGGGTGCCGGTGGTCTTGGGTGCGGCCGATGGCAGGAGGGGGCCGCTGGTCTTGGCGACGTCCAGGCGGTCGAGTACGGAGGTGAGGTCGCGGCGGGCGGGCATCAGCGCGCGGACGGCCAGGCCGATCAGGGCGCCGGCGGCGGCCGCGGGCAGTACGGCCTCCATCGGGATCATCGGGTGCCTCCCGTCATGGTGAGCTGGGCGTTCGCGGGCAGCGGTTCGATGAGGCGGGGGTCGGGCTGGGTGCGGGCAATCTTGCGGAGCCATCGGAGCGTGTACGCGAAGGCGCCGCCGAGGACGGCGAGGACGATCTGCCCGAGCGGGGACTGGTACCAGCCGGACCAGGCGTCATTGAGCATGCAGCCGACGACGACCACGCAGATGACCATGGACACCATGCGGGAGCTCTTGCGGACTTTGGCGCGGTCGGCCTCGATGTCGCGGGCGTCGGCGGCCTGCTGGTGGATGGTGACCGCCAGGGCCTCGAGCGCGTCGGCGAGGCCGGGGCCCTTGTAGACGGCGTGGGACTGGAACAGCAGCACGACGTGGTCGCTCACGCCGTCGGCGAGTTCGTCGGCGAACAGCGCGAAGGCGTCCTCGGCTTCCATGCCGGAGCGCAGCCGGTCGGCGAGCGCGCGCACGTTGGGCGCGATCGGCGTGGGGGCTGCCTTGGCGGAGGCCTGGATGGTCTGGGGCAGGCTGATGCCGGCCTGGTGGACGCCGGCGAGGTGGTTGAGCCACTGCCCGAGTGCCTCGAGGCGTTCGATGCGGGCCTGGGCGGCGGTGCCCGGGTTGAGGACGTAAGGCAGGCCGAGGACCGCGGCTCCGGCAAGGATGCCGTGGACGGGCCAGCCGGTCCAGGCCCACACCACGAGCGTCACGATGCCTGCGGTGGTGACCAGGTGGCGCCAGCGGCGCTGCCACTTCTCCGGCAGCTCCGCCTTCGCCAGCTGGATCCGGCCGGTCATCCGGGACTTCGGCTTCGTTGGGTCGGGTACGCGGCCGCGGATCTCCCGAACGGCGGCCACGAGCGCGATGACGGCGAGGACGGCGCAGCAGGCGGCGACGAGGGCGAGCTGGGAGGTGTTCATCGCGCGGGCCTCACCGTCTGCAGCGGCCCCATCCAGGCGCCGAATGGACTGTCGGTGAGCCACTCGCGGCGCAGCTGGCCGGTGCGCTCCAGGTCCTCGATGAAGGTCGGCATGTTCTTGTAGACGGCGCGGATCTCGGTGCCCTGGGGTGCGAACAGCTCGGTGGTGACGGGGCGGCCGCCTTCGCCGACGACGTCGTGGACCTCGTAGATGTGGGAGACGAACCGGTGCTTGCGGCCGCCGATCGCGGTCTCGTCCAGGTAGGTGAGGTAGACGACGACGTCGATGGCGGATGCGATCAGGTGGTGGGCGGCCTCGGTCTGCATTCCGGCCTCGGTGCACAGCTGGACCAGGCGGCTGATGATGGCGTGCGGCCGGCGCACGTGCAGGGTGCACATGGAGCCGGAACCGCCGGCGGACATGGCCTGCAGCATCGGCACGATCTCGGTGGAGCGGACCTCGCCGACGATGACGCGGGTGGCGTTGTAGCGCAGCGCCGTGGCGAACATGTCGGAGATGGTGACCTCACCGGCCCGCTCGCCACCGCGGACTTCGCCGTTGGACTGCCGTGCCTCGAACGCATATGTGAGCGGCCCGGGCTTGGGGCCCGGCTCGTCCAGGTAGAGCTCGCGGTCCGACTCCAGGGTGACCAGCCGCTCCGAGGGCGGGACCTCGCGGCCGAGCGCGCGCAGCAGGCTGGTCTTGCCGGCGCCCATGTCGCCGACGACCAGGATGTTCATCTTGGCGTGCACGCATGCGGTCAGGAACCGCTCCAGCATCGGGTTGATGGAGCCCCACTGCACGAGTTCGGCGATGCCGTGCTGCCGGATCCGGTGCCGCCGGATGACGACGGACGGGCGGGTGGTGAGCAGGCTGGCGGTGACGCGGGAGCCGTCGGGCATGCGAAAGCCCACCATGGGGGTGGCCTGGGTCAGGGCGCGCTCGCCGTGACCGGACAGGCGGGCCATCCGGTTGACCCAGGTGATCAGTTCTTCGTGGCTGTCGGCGACCTTCTCGATCGTCTGCCTCGGCCGGTCGTGGTATTCGACGTAGGCGCGCAGCCCGTCGACCATCACGTCCTCGACGCCGTCCTGGTCGAGCAGCGCCTGCAGCCGCCCGCCCCGGTACATGGAGTCGAAGACCGCGGTGCCGATCGCCGCTTCCTGCTCTGCGGTGAGCGGGGTGTTGCCCTGGGCATACTTGGTGGCCCAGTCCGCGACCGCGTTCCTGACCAGGCGCTTGGCGAGTGCCCGGCGGTCGGCCTCTTCCAGGAGCTTGTCGGGGTCCTCGGCGCTGAGCTGCTTGGACACCAGCGCCTGCAGGTCCTCGATGACGTCCCAGGGCACCGGGATCTCTCCCGGCAGGCCGGCCAGCCGCGGGATGTCCGCGGCACCGCTCGCGCCGGCCGGGACGGCGGCGGGAGCGGCCGGCGTCGCGGGGGCGGCCAGCACTGGTGCCGCAGCGGGGCGGCGCTGGCCGATGCGCCCGGCGAGCAGGCCGGCGATGTCGTCGCGGCCCATCGGCGCCGGCTGGCCGTTGACGCCAGGGCGCTGCTGGGTGTCAGCCACGGGATCCTCCCCTCTCGCTCAGGCGCTGCAGCACGCCGGCCAGCTGGGGGTTGGACGGGCGGGGAGGGTACTGCTGCTGAATGTGGCGGCGAGACGCGGCCGCTTCAATGTGCTCGGTGGCGGTACGGGCATGGCGCAGCAGGGGGCTGCGGCCGTAGCCGCGCGGCGGGCGCCCGCCAGAGGTGAAGTAGGTCGCGGTGCCGGGATCGAAGGGCAGGGCGGCCAGGACAGGGATCTTGAGGGCCTCGGCGACCTGGTGTGCGCGGTAGGGGCCGTCCTCGATGAGGAGCAGCCCGAGTGCGTCGGATCCGCTGCCGCGTTCGGCCAGCTCGGTACGCAGCGGGTCGATGACGTGCCGGGCCAGGGCCAGGGACTGCTCGGTCCCGCGGACGGCGAGGAGGACCAGGTCGGCCTGATGCAGCAGCGGCGCGGGCGTGAGCGTGGTGTGCAGACGCCCGGATTCCAGCGCGAGTCGGCCGGCGTCGATGAAGACGTCGTAGTGGGCCTCATCGGCCAGGACGTGCATGACCTCCGACAGCGCCGGCCACGTCCGGCCCAAAGCGGCGGCCTGGGCTGGATCGGTCAGCCCGGGCAGCAGCTTGCGGTGGCCGGCCTCGTCCATCGGCCACAGGTGGGAGGCGAAGGCCTGGGCGAGGGCGTCCGGTCCGGTGCGCTCGGCGGCCGCCAGGTGGTAGAGGCCGAAGCCGGCTCCGACTTCGCCTTGGAGGAAGCCGGCCCTTATGGTGCCGCCGGCCGGGTCACACTCGGCGAGCAGGCTGGGCCGTTTCGAGGCCAGGGTGAGCGCGAGGGCGGTGGTGGTAACGCCGCAGGACTTCGCGGAGACGAGTGCGGTGACGGGCATGTCAGCTGCTCCGCGGTTCGCGCACGATGGCGATGCGGCCCTGGGCTGCGCGGGTGGCGAGCAGGGGTCCGTCGGTGGGGGCCACGGCGAGGTTGACCACGACGTTGCCGGAAGCGTCCGGGCGGGAGACGGTGACCACAACAGCGCTGATGGTCGACGGCGGCGCCTCAGCATCCTTTCCGGTGGTCTGCTCGCCCTGGGCAGGCGTGGTGACGGCGAGGACCTTGTCGCCGGGGGCGAGGGTGCCGGCCGGGGCTTGGCCGCGCTTGACCTGGACTCCGACCTGCTGCTTGTCGTCGCCCAGGCCGGTGCCCTCGGCGAGCTGGGACGTGGTCAGCAAGCCGCCCTTGCGAAGGTCCACTGCGGGCCGCTTGCCGACCATGGAGGCCTTCTGCGAGGCAGGCACAGGAGTGAGGGCAGAGTCGGCGCTCACCTCGGCGACGGTCAGATCCGCCGCGGTCAGGGCCTGGCCGGCCGGGACGTCGCGGGCGATGGCCAGGACCTTGGTGCGGTCGCTGGCCGAGGTGACGGCCGCGGCAGC
Organism: Streptomyces sp. NPDC000229; assembly: GCF_040300825.1. NCBI lineage: Bacteria > Bacillati > Actinomycetota > Actinomycetes > Kitasatosporales > Streptomycetaceae > Streptomyces > Streptomyces sp. NPDC000229. The sequence goes on along the minus strand of NZ_JBEPEL010000031.1, from coordinate 16,604 downwards.
TCCAAGGCCGGCCAGGACGGCCAGGACGATGCACAGCGCGGCGACCGACCAGCGGCGCTCCCGCTTGACCGGGGCCGTGGTGGTGATGGGGACCTCGGGGCGTGCCGGAGCGGCCGGGCGCGGCACCGGCGGCGCGGGGGTTTCCATGCGGGGTGTGCCTCTCGAAGTGCTGAGCGAAGTTAGTTGAGGACCTGGACCTCGGCGACGGTGATGTCCACGGCGCTGTCGCGGACTTCGGTGAGCTGGCCGGTCGGTCCGCTGGTCGCTACCCAGTCGATCGTCCAGGTGGACGTCGCGGTCACGTGGAACGTGCCGGTGCCAGTGGTCGACGAAGGAACGTTGTACCGGTGGCCGCAGTCCGGCGACGGCTTCTTGCCGTACTCGGCCTTGTAGGGGGTGCCAGCGGTGGTGCAGGTGACCGTCTTGCCATCACCCATGTTCCACACGATCTTCGTCACCTTGGCGGTGGCGGTGACGGTGACGCCGCCAGCGGATGCGCTCGCCACGTTGGGGCCGTAGGTTTCGGGGCCCTTCTCAGTCCACATGTAAACAGGCATCCCGACCACGCCCTTGCCGCCCGGCTTCGGCGTGATGCCAATCTCCGGGCCGCGTAGCAGCATCTTGTCCACCGCTTGCTGAGCAAGCACTGCCAGGTCCACCACTTGCTCTGGCGGATCCTGCGCCCAGAACACGAGACCTACGGTGTCGTCCGTGGCGACTCCTGCGCCGGAGTCGGCGCAGGTGTTGACGTAGACAGCACCGTCCCCCGGCTCGTGTCCCTCCCACAGCTCGCTGCCAGCCGGGGGTTGTGGCTCGAGTTTCCTGACCGCGCAGGCGCGGTCAGGCATAGCTCCTCCGTTCGGCTTACTTGACTTGCCATCGTCCGCTCCGGGGGCGCTGCCGCTGCCGGGCCGGTTTCCGCCCGTGGTTCCTGGGGCTGTCACTTCGACACAAATGAAGTCGTTCTCGCAGCCCTTCGCGCCTCCGCCGCCATCAGCGACGGCGGGGCCTGAGGCCAGCAGGGCGAGGGTGATCGCTCCCGTGACTACGGTGAGGTGCCTCAGCATGGCCGGCCCTTCTGAGGCTCGTCCTTGATGACCTTCCAGCCGTCGGGCCACCGTTCAATCGTCGCGACGCTGATGTACTTGGTGAGGCGGTCGGTCGGCAGCGGGACCGGCCGCTTGGTTTCCTTGTTGATCACGCTCCACTGGGACACGTCCAGACAACTGGACACCGTCGCATTGGGGATCTTCCTGTTCAGGTCCAGCTTGGTCACGGTGGGGTCCTGTACGTCCACGGTCCCTGTGAAGACGTTGCCGGATGTCTTCATCCGCTCGGTGTCGACCTGGGTCCTCACCAGGGCGGGGCCAGCGGCGTATTTCTTGATGCCGTCGGTAACCTCGGCCTTCGCGTAGACGCCCTCCATCTCGTCCCAGTACTGCCTGTAGGTGGCCACGGCTTGAGCCTTGGCCGTTTCTGCGGGATCAGCAGACTTCGCGGGCTGACTTGCCGAAGCTGAGGGGGTTGGCGAATTGACCGTTGGCTTGCTGGCTGGGGTGTCATTGGCGCCACAGGCGGCGATCCCCACCAGGGCACAGCCAGCGCCCAGCAGTCCTGCATAGCGCCGGCCGTTTCGTTCGCGAAGCAGTGCTTGAACTGATCGTGTCGACATTGCCACTACGCCTCCCCGAGCGTCATCTGTGGGTGTCCGTCGACCTGTGGCGTACTGCACACGGTGATGGCCCCGTAGCTGCCCCAGCTGCCTCAAGTAGCTGGTACGTGCCCATACGTTACGCAAAGTTCCGCCAAGGGCCCAGTACGTTACAGCGGTTGGGGATCATAAGGCGGCTGCAAACCGTCACAATTCCGCACAGCCGATGCCCGCAATCGCGTGCTACTGATTCGGCACTTCCGCCTTCGATGGGTGTCGACCATTCGGAAGTAGCAATGCACATCGGCACTGGGAGCCCAAATCAAGGCGTGGTGAGGAATGGCGTACGAGCCGCCAAAAAAGTCCAAACGACCGGTTTCTGTCGAGGGGCGACAAAGAATGGCCGGGCAGCAGATGACTCGAGCGCCTTCGTACCCTAGAACACGGGGGGGCGTCCGGCTCGGGTCAGCCGGGCCACTGTGCTCCAACTCATCGGGGACCGTTGCCCCTGCCCTCCGCGCAAACCCTCGCGGAAACCGTCCAGGGAGGCCCGCAGCGCGGCACGGTCCCGGAACCTGGCCAGCGTCAGCACAGCGAAAGCGGCAAGATTCACCGGCACGAGCACGCGGGGCAGGTTCCGGCGAGCCAGCCAGACGCGGTTACGGGCGTTGAGCTGGTAGAACCGCGTGTGCCGGGCTGGGTTGGTCGCCGGGTGGTGCACCACGATGTCGGGCAGGTAGCGGCCGGTGCCGCCCTGGTTCCACAGCCGCCAGGCCAGGTCGATGCCCTCGTGGAACAGGAAGAAGTGGCCGGGCCAGCCGCCAGCGGCGTCGAAAGCCGAGCGGCGGACCATGACGACCCCTTCAGCCATGACGGTCACGGTGCCGGGTCGGGTTGGGTCGGCGGCCCGCAGCCGGGGCACCCACCGGCGCAGCGTGGCCCCGGTGTCGGGGTCTGCGATGCGCGGCTGGGCGTAGGCGAGGCCCGGCTCGCCTACGAGGGCGGCGGCGAGCCGGGCCAGGGCACTGGTGTCGGGGAGGTGGGCGTCGTTGTCGAAGAAGAACAGGTACTCGCCCTGAACGTTCGCGGCTCCGACGTTGCGGCCCTCGGGGATGCCGACGTTCTCCGGCAGGGTGACCGTGCGCACCCCGGCCGGCACCTGCTCGGGGGTGCAGCCGTTGCCGACGACGATTACGTCCAGGTCGACGCCTTCCTGAGCGAGGAGCGACGCCATGGCCCGAGGGAACTCCTCGGGCCGGTCGTTCATCGTCAGGACCACGGCGCCGACGGACGAGCGGGATGCGCCAGTGCTCACGGGGATGGGTCCTTTGCCTTCACGCCACCTGGGGGGACGACCAACCTTAGCCGGACGGCCTGGTCTGGGCGGCTGCACTGAGGGCGCTCAGGGCGGCCTCCAGGGCAGTCGAGAGGGCCGTGTGGGTCTCAGCCCGGTCCTGGCGTGGTCGGCGCTCTGCGAGGGAGTCAGCGACCGCGAAGACGGCCGCCGCGTCGACGCCACGGCGCTCGGCTACGGCGAACACCCCCGCGGCTTCCATGTCGGCTGTCAGGACACCGAGCCTGCCGTACCGGGTGACCTCAGCGGCTGTTTCCCGGTACGGGGCGTCCGTGGTCCACCCCGAGCCCCGGCGCACAGTGACCCCCCGGCCGCGCAGTGCCTCGGCGAGACGTTCGCTCAGGCCCTTGGACGGCCGGACGCGCGAGCCGGGCGGCAGGTAGTGGTGTGAGACCCCTTCGTCACGCAGAGCGTTGTCGCACACCACCAGCTCGCCGGCCTGAAGCTCGGTCCGCAGGGAGGCGGCCGTGCCCACGGTGATGACGCGGCGCACGCCGAGCGCGATGAGCTGTTCCAGCACCAGGGCGGCCGCCGGTGCCCCGAGGCCGAAGCCGCCGCACACCGCGAGCCAGCGCCCCCGGCGCTCCAACACGAGCAGGTCCCCGCGGACCCAGTTCAGGCGGCTGCTGCGGTGGGCGGTGCCCGCCTGGTCCAGCACACGCCGCTGGTAGGTCAGGACCACGCCGTCGAGACCGGCGAGCGTTGCGGCGGGCTGCCACGTGCGCACGTAGTCGGCGTGCTCGCCCGGGTCGGTGGCTGCTGGGAGGGCGTGCTTGCCGGGGTGCAGTGGGAAGTTCATGGGCGGGTCTCCCGCTCGGTGAGGGCGGTCGCGAACTGCTGCTCGGCCTCGCCGTTGATGTGGTTGACCACGTGCCAGGGCAGGACGATGTCATCCATGTGCCGCAGGTGGCGGTCGTAGGCAAGGCCGCGCTTGCGCATCGCGGTCACCAGCTCATCCTTGGTGATCGTGCGCAGGTCAGTCCCGGCGTCGTAGAGGTCTTCCAGGACGTGCCCGATGCGCCGGTCGCCGCGCGAGCAGACGACCTCCAGGTGCATCCGGCTCGCGCCGAACTGCTCGACCCGGTAATGCTGCGCGTACTCCTCGTCCCCGACGAGCTCGCGCAGCCGTGCGGCGACCTCGTCTCCGTAGCCCTGCACATCGTCCGGATCGGCCATGCGGAGGCGCTGGCTGAGCGTGCCGGGCTTAGGCATGAACTGGTGGAGCTTGACGATCACCGCCCCGTCCGGGTGACCGAGCCGCTGGCGGACGTCGAGCGCATAGTCGGCGATGGCCAAGCGGTCTTCGGGCCGCTCGCCGGGTGCGCCGATGATGAAGTACAGCATCACCGTGTTGACGTGCTCGCTCTGCCGGCACAGGTCGATGGCCTTGTTGACGCGCTCGCGCGGCTGCGTCTTGCCGTAGAGGGCGACCAGGTCCGGGGCGGCCCACTCGGGGGCGATGGTGATAATGCCGCGCGCTTGGGTGAGGTTGAGTTCGGTATACAGGTGGCCGAAGTCGCCGAGTTCGGTGACGGCTTGCAGGTAGTCGGCGCTGATCTCGTCGGCGCGGATGGAGCCGATGATCGTGGTGACCTTCTCTCCCTGGTCAGCCGCGCGGTCGGCGTAGGCGCGGATGTGGTCCAGCAGCTCGGCCCGGTACTTGTACTGGGTGAACGTCGGCGCGCTGATGATGATCTTGCGGACGTTGTGGGCTTCGAGCCGGTCGACGTAGTCCTTGAGCAGGTCGAGCGGTGCTTGCCGGAACGGAGGGATGCCGAGGTTGCAGAACCCGCAGGTGTGGCGGCAGCCGAGGACCGGGTACAGGCCAGCGGCGGTGCCGTCAGTGACGGGGTAACAGAAGTGCGCCGGGTGCAGGCAGCCGACGGTGAGGTACTGGGCGTGGACCCGGGCCGGGACGGTGAGCCGGGCGGGCCGGATGTCGGAGACGCCGCCGCCGGGCAAGAAGTCGCACTCGTACATGGACGGCACGTATAGGCCGGGGACGCGGGCGATCTCCTCGTGCAGCGACGTGCGGCTGGCAGGCTTCTCGCGGTGGGCGTGCACGATCCGCAGCAACTCGGGTAGCGAGCGTTCGGCTTCGCCGATGGCGACGACGTCGAGGTAGTCGGCCAACGGCTCCGGGTCTGCCAGGCCGCTGTTCCCGCCCACCACCAGCGGGTGCACACCCGGCACCCGGTCGGCTGTGCGGCGCGGGATGCCTGCGAGGTCAAGGAGGCGGAGCACGCTGTGCAGGTCTCCGGAGTTGATGACGGAGATGCCGATAACGTCGGCCTGGGCGACCGGTTGCGCCGATTCGATGCTGCGGTACGGCTCCCCGCCCGGGGTGGTGAGCTGGTTGCCGTCGCGCACCAGGCAGTCGTACTGGATGGCCCGCTCGGCGACGGCCGGGATCTCCGGGGAGCGGTTGATCAGGTCTCGCAGGGCCATGGGCCCGTTGCACATCAGGCTGTAGGCGTGCCCGAACGGCATGAGGAACACCACGCGCAGCAGCCCGGCCGGGTCCTTCGGCTCGTAGGGGTCGGCGAGCGGGATCTCTCGGGCGTGGATGCCGTCGATCTCGCGCTGGAGCTGGGACATACGGTCTTGTCCTCTCAATCGGTGGCGTGGCGGGTGGCGGCGACGTCGGCGGTGGCCTGCCGGATGGCGTCGCAGATCGCGGCCTCATCCGCCTGGTCGATGCGCGGGTGAAGGAGCGGGCACAGCAGGCGGGCAGCGAGCTGTTCGGCGCGCGGGCAGCGCTGGCCGGCCGTGTGCTCGCGGATGAGGCCGTGGCCGAAGTAGGTCACCGGGTCGCTGACGATGGACCCGACGCCGTACTGGTCGGCGAGGGTGTTCATCAGCTCCGCCCGGCCGCCGCCGGCCCAGTCCTCGGGGACGAGGAGGTTGTGCCGGTAGTACAGGTGGCGGCCGCCGTCCAGCGTCGGCGGCAGCGTCAGCTCAGCAACGTCCATGAGGGCACAGGTGCGGTCGTGGGCGCGGGCGATGCGGGCACTATTCATCTCGTCCAGGCGGGCGAGCTGGACCAGGCCCACTGCGGCCTGCACCTTGGACATCATCTGGTTGGTGCCCCAGTGGTCCCGGCCGCCGTATGCGCGCAGCCACCGCAGCCGTTCGGCAAGTGCCGGGTCGTGGGTGGTGACCATGCCGCCCTGGCCGAAGGTGGTCATGAGCTTCTTCGACTCGAAGCTGAACACGGTGGCCCAGCCCTCCGCGCCGACCCGCGCGCCGGACGGGTACCGGCCGCCGCAGGCCCGTGCGGCGTCCACGATGACGACCGGTGGCCCGTGCACCGGGTGGGGGTGGGCGGCGGCCAGCTCGAGAAACGGGCGCAGGTCGGCCACAGCCCCGTTCCAGTGGGTGAGGAGGATCGCCCGCGTCCGGGGCGTGAGCACCCGTTCGGTGTCGGCTGCATCCAGGCCGAGGGTGACCGGCTCGGGCTCGGCGAGGATGAGGTGACCGCCCTGCCCGATGACGGCGATGTGCGGGCCGACGAAGTTCAGCGCGCACGAGATCACCTCGTCCCCCGGCGTGAGCTTCAGGTAGCGCAGCACCATCTCCATGGCAGTGCCGCCGGAGTTGAAGGCCACGGCGTGCCGGGCCCCGGTGTGGCCGGCGAACGCGGCCTCGAAGGCGTCGGTGTAGGGCAGAGCCTTCCAGCCGGTGCGCCAGTCGTCGGACTCGTCCAGCACCTTGGCCAGGGCCTCGTGCTCGGCGGTGGTGTACCAACCGCCCTGGGCCGGTTCGACCGGCCAGCGCAGCCGATCGACGCGGGCGGGCACGGTGTCGGGGTTCGTCGGCATCAGCGGCTCCCGCCCATCGCCCGGGCGGGCTGGACGGGCAGGCCTTCGAAGGTCCGGATCGCCTCGACCTTTAGGGCCGCCCGTGAGGCGGGGTCGAAGCGGTGGGTGAGCCACTGCACGGTGAGCTGGCGGACGGCGGCCAGGCCGATGACGCCTGCGCCGAACGTGAGGACCTGGGCGTCGTTCGACTCGACCGATGCCCGCACCGAGAGAGCGTCGTGGGCGGTCACCGCGCGGACGCCGGGCACCTTGTTCGCGGTGATGGCCATACCCAGCCCGGTGTGGCATACCAGCAGCGCGCGGTCCGCCTCGCCGTCGGCGACAAGCAGGGCGGCCGCGAACGCGATGTGCGGGTAGCTGGCCCGGGTATGGTCGTCGACCCCGACGTCCCGGACCTCGGCGACCAGCTCGCTTGCTCGAAGATCGGCGGTCAGCGTGTCCTTGTAGAGGCGGCCCGCGTCGTCGGAGCCGACGACGATGCGCAGCCGGTTGGGTGTCGCGCTCATGCGCGTCCTTCCTTCGGGGTCGGGTCAGCGGGGGACTGCGGCCGGTCACCGCAGCGGCCGTCATCAGGCTCGGTGTCGTGCACGGCCATGTCGGGACGGGAGGCAGGCGCCGACGGCGCGGCGGCCTGGGCGATGCGAGGGGTGAGGATCACGGCGGGCGGCATGAGCCCGAGCAGGCCCAGGACCCGGTCATCGGATCAACGTGATGTTGCGGGGGTCGGTGGACCACTCGATGTCGTTGTCGCCTTTGATGTAGGCGAGTCGTACGAAGCGGTGGCCGTGAGGCGGGGTGGCAACCTTGTCGCGGACAACCGCGGTGAGCATGCCCTCGGCGCCGGAAGCGATGTCCCTGACCAGGCTTCCGACGTCAGGGTGGTCCTCGTGCCCCAGGGACCCGAGCTCCGTGTTCTCTGCCCTGGTGAGGGGGCGGCCACCGCGCGGAGCCGTGCTTGTGGCGACGGGTTCGAGGGTTGCGTCGGTGGTGCGGAACGGTCGCATGGCAGGCCCCAAGCTTGGTGGTTTTGTGTGCACCTCACGGTGGCAATGGGGCGCCTTGTGCGTCACGGGCAGCCCAGCCCAACTTCGTTGGACAACAGCCCGTGCCTTCCACCTGCGGTGACGGTGATGGAAGGCACCGCTTTGTGGACGCGGACGCGCTGCGCGCCTGCGTCGAAGGAGGCTTCGGGGCGGCCGGCGGTGGATACGGTGACCGCGAGGTCTGCCGCGCAGGGAGCTAAGCCGATGGGGTTCAAGCACGAGCTGGAACAGCTGAGATCGCAGATGGCCGCCGTCGGGTGCGGCCAGGCAGACATCGCCATCGAGCTGCGTGTCCGGTACCGGATGCGGCCGCGTGAAGCGTGGCGGCATGCCCACGGGTGGTCGCTGCAGCAGGTCGCCGACCGCATCAACCACCTCGGCGCCAGCCGGCCGGGGGAAGCGGTTGCGGCGGATGCCTCGCTCGTCGGCAAGTGGGAGAAGTGGCCCGCCAGAAGCGGGCGCAGGCCCTCGCTGACCGTCCTCATGCTGATGGCGGAGGTCTACGGCTGCGACACGGCAGCGCTGATCGATGTGGAGGACCGCCAGGCCCTGCGGCCGGGCGAAGTACAGCTGCTCACCGCTGCCCAGCCTGAAACCACGACCTCTCCGGCAGGGCCTCCGGCGCCGCCAGTTGCGCCGGGGCCCGAAGGTTCCGAACTCGTGCGCCAAGTGGCTGAGGAGTCCGCTGCCTGGGCCCAGTGGGCGGAGACGTCCAATGTGGGCGATCTCGCCCTGGAACAGCTCATGGCCGACGTACGGGAAGTGGCGCGCGACTACCTCACTGACGACCCGCACACGGTGTTCAAACGCACCGTGCGGCACCGCGACCGGGTCTTCAAGCTCTTGGAGGGCCGCCAGCACCCGCGGCAGTCCGCCAACCTGTACGCGGCGGCCGGGCACCTGTGCGGGCTGCTGGCGTGGATGTCCTCCGACCTCGGCCGGCTCGCCCACGCTGAGACCCAGGGTCGAACCGCCTGGCTGTGCGCCGAACTGTCCGGCGACACCGATCTGCGCGCCTGGGTGCTGTCCACTCGCTCGAAGATCGCGTTCTGGGACGGACGGCTACGTGACGCCATCACCCATGCTCGGCACGGCACCGACTACCGCCCGGGCGGCACCGTTGGTGTCCTCCTGGCCTGCCAGGAAGCCGACGCCTGGGCACAGCTCGGCGCCCGCCGCGAGGCCGAAGCCGCCCTGGTACGCGCCGCCGAGGCCCGCGCTGCGGTCTCCAGCGCCGACGATGTCGCCGGGCTGTTCTCCTGTCCGGAGCTCCGTCAGGCCAACTACGCGGCGGCCGTGCATCTGCGCCTGGGCGATCCGTCGGCCTCGCTGCGCGAGGTCGAGATGGCGCTTTCCGCGCAGCCCGCGTACTCCTACGGCACCGCAGCGCAGATGCACATCGCGCAGGCCGCCGCCCATCTCGCTCTGCGCAGCGTGGACGGAGTCGCCGAAGCGCTACGGCCGGTCCTCGCGCTGCCGCCGGAACAGCGTCTCGCACCGGTCACGAACCGGCTGCGTGAACTGGCCGCGGCCATCGCCCGCTCCCCCGCCGCTGGCACCCGAGCAGCAGCTGGGCTCCAGGACGGCATCGAGCAGTGGTGCCTTCAGTCGCTGCCGCGCACCCTCGCCCTCTCGCCCGGGGACTGCGCTCAGTGATTGGATCGTCACCATGACAATTTCGATGGCGAACCACTGGTGGTGGCGGCCCGGTTGGCGAGAAGGCCGCACCTTCTACACCTGGCATCTGACCTTCCGTGACGCCCCCGACGTCCACCGCCTCGCCGCCACCTACCGCCACGCCCTCGCCGATGTCCCCGGCCTCGACCTCGTACCGGACCAGTGGCTCCACCTCACGATGCAGGGCCTCGGATTCACCGACGAGGTCCCCGACGAGGACGTCAACGCGATCGTCGATGCTGCCACCTCACGCCTCGCCCACAGCGGCGCCTTCGACCTGACGCTGCACCGGCCCGCGATCACCCCCGAGGCGATCCGGTGGGAAGCCCAGCCAGCTGAGCCTGCGGCCGCCGTACGAACGGCCATACGCCACGCCATCGGCGACGTCTGGAGGAACGTGCCCGAGGAACCGGACGGGTTCGCCCCGCACGTGTCCATCGCCTACAGCAACAGCAAAGGCCCCGCCGAACCCGTCCAGCAGGCCCTCGACTCCGTCGACACGGTCCCCGCGACCGCACGCGTCCGCGCAGTCGAGCTCATCGTCCTGGGCCGCGACCGGCAGATGTACGAATGGGACACCCACACCCGGATCTCCCTTAGCTGAACAACCGCAGCATGACCACAGCGGCGAAGACGCCGACCCAGCAGACGCCACGAGCCCGGGCGGCTGGCCTCTGTCCGCGAGTCCCGCGGACGGGGCCGGCCGTTCGTCCGCTGGCGACCCCGCCAGCTCGCCGGCCCGCTGCACGAGCGCCCCGCCCAGCTCCTGGATGGGGCGGCGATCTCGGCAAGATCACGGCGCGAGGCGCCGGACGGTCAACGGGGCGGGAGACGGATGCCCTGGTACCTGGGGCCGAGTCCGACCTCGCGACGACGTCGGGTCGGCTGGCCGCCGGCGGCCTGCCGGAGCTGCCTGGCCTGCTCGCGCATGGTTTCGATGCCCAGGTCCAGCAAGAGAGCGGTGGTGGCATCGGTGGCGGGAGCCAGGAGGCGGGGGGCCTTGGGGCTGGTACGGGCCAGGGCGTCGAGGAGGATGTCGATGGCGTCCACGGCATCGGCGACGGCTTCGGCAGACCAGAGGCCATTTTCGGCTGCCTCCGCCAGTCGGCACGCGTCGTCCGCGAGCGCGTCGGCGAGCTGCCGTACGCGCTCGGCGGCCGCGGAGGGGGCATCTGGGGCAATCACTCCCTCATGATCCTCCCTTCGAACGGATGGCCGCCGCCCGGACCGCCGGAACCTCCCTACGCCCGGATCGTCGCCCTCGACCTGGTGGCTGGCGCCGAGATGCACCTCAAGCGCGGCGCCATCGAGCAGGCATGCGTCATTTGGCACCAGGCGCTCGACCATATGGACGGGGTACGGTCGGTCCGCACCCGCAAAGCCGTCAGCCGCATGCGCGCTGATCTCGCACGCTTCCGCGCACGCGGCCTCCGATGCGCGGCCGAACTCGATCAGCGCGCCCGCGAGGTCCTCACCGGAACCTGACGGCGGTCCGCAGCAGCTTGTGACCGCAGGCAACGCCATCGGCCTACGGCCAATGCCCCTGGGCGTCACTCAGGTGGCACCCCGGGGCCCGTCGTGTAACGGCGTACAACCGGCTCCAGGTAGTCCGCGTGTGGCCCATCCAAGTCCGCAAGGTCGGATGGAGAACTCACCAGGGCGATTCGGTCCAGCTCGGGGTCGCGCCCGTGAGCCCTCTCGGCTGCCGTCACCGCCTCGAAGTTGTCACGCAGTACCGCTGCTGGCAGACGCGGGGCGAGATAGACCAGCCCGATGCTCCGGTTCTCGCCGCGGGTGACCACCCACAGGGCCAGTTCCTCGGGTGGAAGGTCGACGCCGGTCTCCTCGACCAGCTCCCGTGCGGCATTACGCCTCAACGCGGTCTCGTCGAGCGTCTCGTATTCCGTCGGCGGCTCCACGGATCCGCCAGGCATCTGCCACCGGCCCGGAGCGGCCGTGGATGACGACATCCTCACCGCCATCACACGCCCGTCATCCGTCGGCTGTACGACGTTCACGAACAGCGACGGCAGCCACGAGGTGCTTCCTGGGACCCGACGCAGAGCGTAGTGCCGGTACGTCACCCGCGCCCAGTGCAGGACGAGACTGTGCGGCCCCTCCCACTCCACCCGCGCGCAGGCCACCACCGGCCCGTCGAAAAGTGTGGGATTCGCCTTCACCGCCGACTCCACACTCGGTCCCTGGCTTCCAAGTCCTCAGGTGAGAGCTCGGGCGCCTCGGCCTCCGCCAGGCGAAGACGGTGAACGTCGAAGAGATCAACGTTCGGCAAAGGCAGTGTCTTGGTCACCGGTTCATCGTAGAGCTGCCCGGTCGCCGCGCGACGACGTGCACGTCGTCGAAGCCGTTGCGGATCTCGCGACGGCCGTCCTCCTGCATCACTGCAAGGCCGTCTCGATCAACAGCCCGAGCAATCGGCTGAAGAATCGGCTCGCCGCCATCGAACGCGACGCCAGCGCTGCGTGATCAACCACACCAAGCGGGGGTCAGGCCACCGCCCACGGCTCAGCACGCCAGCCGGGCAGCTCTTTGTCCAGCCATTCCTCGACGGTCTGCCGCCAAGGGTCAGTGGAATCACCGTCGGCTACATCGGCCCAGGTGTCAGCCGCCATGTCCGGGTCGACGACGAGCATGTCGAGGTAGTCGTCGAAGCCGTCAGCAACCTTTGTGAAGACCCCAGTCGACAGGTATCCGGGGTGAGGGACGCCGCAGACGAAGGCGTGGACCTGGTCGTGGGTGGCGGGGTTCAGGTCAAGGAACAGGGTGTCGCTGCCGCCGTTGCGGGCGATCGGGAGAAGGCCAGCCAGCGAGACATCACCGGCGAGCCGCCCATCACGGCTGCGGCGGTATTCGCCGAGCAAGGTGCCCCAGCCATATTCGCCGTCGTCGTCCCGGCCGAGCTGAGAGAGATCGTCAAAGCTCTGGAACGGCTCCGGCTCACAAGCCGGCAGACGGACTGAGTACGGAAAGCTCACCCCACCCGCTGCCTCGAGGAACGAGCGATACGAGGAGGGCAGAGGCAGCTCGACCTCCCGTTCGAGACGTGAAAGCTCACTGGTCTCGAACGGCCTGAACGGCCCCACGACCAGGCGGCCCCGATACCAGCGCGACAACTCCTCAAACACAGTCAGATTGTCGCACCCCGTAGTAACCCGAGATCTTCCAAGCCCCCATGTTGCTGGACATCGGGCTAAGCACGTGCATCCGTACCTGATCGAGCACTCCAATGCGTACGCGAACAGGAGCCCTGCCATGGATAAATTCGTGGGACGGAGTGAAATCCATCTGATGAGCCTCATCGTGATGCTCTGAGGGCTGAACGGCTGGGCCACGCGGGTGAAACACGTAAGTACCCGCACGGAAGCGCACGTTGTATCGGTGCTTTAAGGCCTTAAAAGACCCATGTGAGTTTTGGTGGTACCCACTGGGTAGGTGTTTTTGATCCCTGGCCGTGAGGTGGGAACGGCTGGATGATCTGTGGTGTGGGGGTTGGTGGGACGGCTCGGCGGTATTGCCGGGAGTGTGGCGATCCGCTGCCGCAGTCGATGGTGACGGAGGCGGTGTTCTGCTCGGGTCGGTGCAGGTCACGGCGGTGGCGGAGGCTTCAGCGGACCCGGCAGCGGGTGGCTGCGATGCAGCGGGGAGAGCAGGCGGAGTGCCCGATGTGCGGGCGTTCGTGGACGGTCGGGGTGGAGCGGTCGAAGGCGGCGGTGTACTGCTCGGACCGTTGCCGGGTGCGGGCCTGCCGCCGGCGGCAGGCGTCACGGAACGGCGTTACGGAAACGCCATAGCCGAACGCCTCGCGAACACCTCGAACACCCCTTGTTTGCAGGTTGGTTGGGAGCGATTCGCGAGCGCTTCGAGCGCCCCCGGCTCACGCCCTGCCCCGGCGTGTCGCGCGCGCGTCACGGTGGACAGTGACCGGGGCCGGCACCCCTTTGACCGGTCACGTCGTGGCGGCCGGGCCGGACCCGGGCAAGGGCGGTGGTCTTCATGACTGATGTGTCCGACCGGGAACGTCACCCGGCAGCGTTACGAACAGCTCGTCGCCCAGGCCAAGGAACTGATCGCGCAGATCGCCCGCGCGCAATTTGCCCTGGGTGACATGGCGTTGGAGATCGAGCCGATGAGGGCGGTGGGCGGGTCGATGCCGAACGGCACGGACGACCTGTTCACCGTCACGGAGTCGTTGCAGATGTTCGCGGACGACATCGGCGTCGAACGCCGGACGGTGGAGGACTGGCGATACACCGCCAACCGCTGGCCGGAAAAGCGCCGCAAAGAGGGCGTGTCGTTCACCGTTCACCGCATCCTCGCGTCGGTCGTGGACGAGGACGAGCGGTGGGCGGCGATCGGGGACGCGCCGTTCAACCCGCGCACGGGGGCGAGGCAGTGGACGCCGGACGGCGCGAAGCGGGTCGTCGGCCAGCGCGTCGACCGGCCGGTCACGGTCGATGAGAAGGTCCAGGCCGTGGCCGACCTGACCCGGGACGACGAGGTCGCCGCCCAGGTCGCCACCGACCTGCTGAAGCGGCCTGCGGTCACCGAGCACGTCACCCCAGCCGAACGGGTGCGGGTCGTCACGGAGCTGACCAGGGACGACACCATCGCCCAGCAGGTGACCACCGACCTGCTGCGCCGCCCGGACGTCGCCCGGAAGACGATGCGCGACGACACCACACGGATGCTCGTCAACCGCGCCCAGTTCGACAACTCCAACGAGACACGCGACCGGATCAGGGAGCGCACCCCGGCCGTCCGGAAGATCGAGCACACCATCGAATACCTCGACCTGGTCGGCTCCTGCCACAGCTTCGTGGCCACCCTGGGCCGCCTGGTCCCGCAGCTTCGCGGGCAGGAGTTCACCGATGACGAGCGCGAGACCGTCCGCCGGCAGATCGGCCGGGTCCGCGCGGCGGCGGACTGGCTCGAAGGAGCCCTCGACAACGGTGAGTTCACCCTGGACGAGCACCTGGTCCAGCTGCTCAAAGGCGAGGAGTAGCCGTGCCGCGACGCCGGGAGGCCCGGCCGCTGGCCGAGCATTACGGCGACCTGGTCCGCGTCGCCCTGATGGAAGCACGCCCTGCGGGCCTGCACACCTACCAGCTCATGGCCGCCACCCGTCTGACCCGCTCGCAGGTCGGCCGGGGCATCCGGCACGTCCGGGACGTCGTCGCTGCGGAGAACCTGACGCCGATCACCTGGACACGGCGGGATGGGTTCATGTTCTCCGACGACCCTGCGGACTGGATCGAGTACGACAAGCGGCAGTTCCGGCAACTCCTCGGCCGGCTCACCCGGGTGATCACGGGCACGCTCGATCCGCACCTGGCCCGCTACCCCGACGACGAATGGGCCCAGCTCGCCACCGCCCAGCTCACCGGCGTCCGCGCCACCCTCGCCCAGCTCTCCAAATAGCCCCCGCCGCCGATCACCCTGCCGAGCCCGCCATGCCCGCTGCTTCCCGTCGCCGCCGGTACCCGTCCGACACCTCCGTCGCCGAATGGGCACTTCTGGAACCCCTGCTTCCCATCCCGGCCTGCCAGACCAAGACCGGCGGTCATCCGGAGAAGTGGCCGCGGCGGGAGATCGTCGACGGCATCCGCTACATCGTCGACAACGGCGCGAAGTGGCGGGCTCTGCCTGCGGACTTTCCCCCGTGGGAGACGGTTTACGGGTTCTTCTGGAGGTGGAACCGGGCCGGGGTCGTCACCTACATCCGTGATCAGCTCCGCCGCCGGATCCGTACCGACAAGGGCCGCTGCCCTAACCCGGTGACACTGATCGTGGACTCCCAGTCGGTAAAGGGTGCTTCGACCGTCGGCCGGAACAGCCGCGGCTACGACGCCGCGAAAAAGATCAATGGCCGCAAGCGACATATCACCGTTGACACGCTCGGCCTGCCCGTAATGATCACGGTGACGTCCGCCGACATCCAGGACCGCGACGCCGCCCGCGACGTCTTCTGGCGCCTACGCCTCACTCAGCCGCAGATCACCCAGGTCTGGGCCGACCGCGGCTACGCCGGCGAACTCGTGAACTGGGCCCGACAACGCCTCTGGCTCACCCTGCGCATCATCTCCCGGCCCAAGGGCACCAAGGGGTTCGTCGTCCTGCCCCGCCGCTGGAAAGTCGAACGCACGATCGGCTGGTGCATGAACGCCCGCCGCAACGCGCGCGACTACGAGCGCCTGCCCCAGCATTCCGAAGCCCACTTGAACTGGGCACTCATCACCATGATGACCAGGCGCCTGACCCGCAAAAGCCCCCGCACAGATAATTGGACGAAGAAGACCGCACCGACTGGCTGAACTGGACGGGCAAAGCTCTGTCGAATGACTGGTGGGCGTGTGACGGTGGGAGGTTTTTCAGCGATGGGCCACCGCGGTGAGACGTCGCAGAAGCCCTGAGCTGCGGGGCGGAACCGCTAGGACCGGTCCCGCCCCGCCTGGATCACCCGCTTGTCCGCAGCAGCTCACGCGCGGCGGGCGCTGTTCTGGCTCACTTGCAGGTCAGATCCTCCGGAGCGCTGTAGTCGACGTACCGGTACTGGCCGTCGCGCAAGGTCCAGTACACCGTGCGCAGCTTGTCGCCCCCGCGCTCGGCGGTGGAGTAAGTGTCGCCGTCCTTGGACCACTTCCAGACCCCGGAGTTTTCGTCGCTCGCCACGTGGTTGACGAGCCCGTCCCTCCAGTTGGAAGCGTTCGGCTTCTGGTTGTACAGCCCGTACCAGTCATAGTGCGTGCGGTAGGAGCCGTCGTAGCCGATGCGGACCTGACCGCCCTCGCACTCGGGCGGAGCGACGGTGATGTCGGCCGCGTTCGCCGCGGTAGAACCCATCAGGGAGGCCCCGGCGAGCGCGAGAGTCGCACAGGCCAGGGAAAGGGTCTTGCGCATTCTTCCTCCGGTCATCGTGGGGAAATGGCAATTCAAAAATAATCCCCCACACCTAATTAGTCATTTACTCGAACGGGCGAATATCTCCTGTCTTTTGATTGTGTTCCAGCAGCGCCCCTCGCAGGGGTGGGGCACCGAGAAGC